>NZ_JBWYJA010000004.1:0-190290 GCF_056780035.1 Acinetobacter sp. ANC_7503
TAGAAAGTAACGAAGACATCCACCTCAGTGCAGATGGGCAGATCAACCAGATTGCACAAGGAAGCATCAACACCAGCACGCAAGACAGCATCATCGGACATGCCAGCAAAAAGATCAGTTTATTTGCAGCGCAAGAAGGGGCACGACTCTATGCAGGCAAAGGCAAGATCGAGATTCAAGCTCAAGGGGATGGTGCTGATCTGATTGCAAGAAAGGGTGTGCAGATTATTTCGACGGAAGATCGAATTGAAATTAAAGCGGCAAAAAAAATAGTGTTGATCGGTGGTGGCTCACAGATTGAAATTAGCAGTTCGGGAGTTTTACCGACCACAGCTGGTAAGTTTGAGGTTAAGGCAGGGCAGCATCAATTTGTGGGGGGAGCAAAGGTGCCGTTGAATTTTCCACTCATGCCAAATGAAATAAGACAACAGATTGCAATTAAATATCATGATGATGAGCCTGTTAAAGGTGTAAACTTTAAAATGAAATACGCAAATGGTCAGATATTTTCAGGTGTGACTAATGATGAAGGGATAGCTGATATAAGAGATGCGCCTGATGGTGAAGCAGAGATTATTTTTGGGGAAGATGCTAGATCTTATGAAGTTGTAGCACAAGCAGAAGAAAATATTAATTTTAAAGCAGATTGGAACATCTCAGATCTAGAAGAATCATACCAACAAGCACTTAAGGATTCTAAAAAATGAGTGCAGAAAATAAAATAGCTATAATTCAAATTGGTTCAGAGCTTTGGTCGAATACCAAGGCTGCCGGCAGTTGGGTAGGTGGAGCCTTACAAGGTGAATTTAACGAAAAATCAACTTTAGGTCAGATCGTATTTGATGCAGTTATTAGTATGTTTCCTGTCGCAGGTGAAGCCACAGCTGTTAGGGATTTAATCGCTATTTCAAATCGCATGGCAGGTAGTGAACAAGAGAAAAATAAAGTCCTGAACTGGGTTAGTATTATTTTGTGTTTATTGCCACTCATTCCAATATTTGGTGGTGTGTTAAAAGGTATTGGGCGCTTACTCATTACTGTGATTAAAGATGCCAGTAAAGCCGCAGAAGTAGCAATTGCAATTTTGGCTTTTTTAAGAAAAATGGGTTATGGAGACCCAATTAAATTTATAAACGCACTTAAATTTTCAAAATACCAAACTAAAATATTATCCGAGTTTAAAAAATTTATTGCGCGATTAAAATCCTCGATTCAGTTTTTCTTATCAAAAACGAGAGTCGTTCTACCTAAGCATGTACAACAACAATTAAACTCATTTTTACCTGAGTTAGATAAGCTTGCCAAACTCGCAGATAAAATGATTCCTTCTGCAATTAAAGAGTTGGACAGTGCTTTAAATAAAGTCCGATCTGAAATGATCAACCAGATGAATAAAGCTGGTGCGAAGATAGGTGGTGGAGAAACTAAGGTTTTAACCACAGAAGCACGTTTAGCCTCTACGGCAAAAAAGACGATTGCAAGCAAAGGGCATAAACCTGCACCATTGAGTCATTATATTCATAAAGAGGGATGGCCAGATTTGAGGGCATATAAAAAAGATGGTCCCCTAGGTGAAAAAATTTTTCCAGATATTCACTCATTTAGTATTAAAGTGCCAATTCAACCTAAATTATTAAAAGCAGGTTCAAAAGTTCCACTATTTCGAGTGGTCGAAAGAGTAAATCCTAGCAAATCTGGGGGATATTGGGCAGAAAAAATGTCAGAAAATGGTAAAGCGTGGCGTTTGGACTGTGCAGTAAAAGGGGCATGGAGTACTAATGGTGCTTATGTTGTTTTAGATCATGTACCTACTATTGCTGAAATGAGAAAGTTAGGCATAAGAGTATCTGATGATTGGGATGGTTTACGTGTCTGGCGTGGAAAGATTGCAGAACAGCTTGATAATGAGAGTAGCTTAGAAAAAGGTCATCAAGCTACTAATCTGTTACTACCGGGTGGTGATATTCAAATTTTTATAAACTTTAGAGATCCTCATAATTTACCTGTTAAAGAATACATCGATAAAATCCTCAAAGAAAAACCGACAAACTGGAACGATTCAAAAATACCAACTCAAAGTGAAACAATGGTGGAGTATTTGGAAAAGCGTGAACGATCAGCGAAAATTGTACAACAAGGTCAAGTATTAAGAGGAATTTCTTCAACTACACGTGCAGGTGTTGAATATCAACAAAATAAACAGACTGAGAAGCGTTAATCTATGTTAAACCCAAAATTTATGGCACCAATGCAAGAGCAAGAATCACGAAATAAAGCATTTTATTTAATTAAGAAATACACGAGTTATACGTTTTTAGATCAGATACGTGTCTTATACCAACAATTTTTAGATGCTTTTGAAAGACAATTAAGAAATCCACCGAAAAAAGTGCTTCAACACCAATTCTCAGATCACCTACAAAAAAGACACGAAGGAGAATATATTCATTTTTTGGAGAAAATGGTTCAACTAGAACAAGGATTGAATTTATTAAAGACAACAAAATATAAGAAAGAAGCTTATATTACATTCTTAGGACCTGACATTTCAGACAGAATGTTTGATAGATATGCTGATGAAAATGGTATTGTTGATGATCCTTTTTATATTTTGCTGGGTTTGGGATATTCAAAAAGTACTGATCTTTTTATGCCAATAGATCCTAGAATGTATTCTGTATCCACTAAGGTGGATCACTCTAATTATGTAAATTTAGTTTTGATTGCATTAAGTTTGCGCAGTCTGTGTACAAGATCTCTAGCTTCTGTTAAAACAGATCGTGATCCTTTTGCATATTTAGATAAAGAGACTATGCGGGCTTCAATAAAATGGTCATATGAGACAATTTTTTTCTCTAAAGAATGGCCACCGTTAAGAGTTTATCCTGAACCGATTCCTATGTGTCCACCTTTTAATTTAGACTCAAAAGAAGAAATAGCTACGGGTGAAGAAGTATATATCACAGGTATTTATGAGCCATGGTTGCCAATTAATGGAAAAGTAGGTTGTCCTAACTATTTTTTGGAAGGTACTACAGCAACTCAATATCAGTTAGATGGTACTGACGATTGGTATGATGTTAAATGGCGTTTAATTTGGGAAGACAATCGCTATATAGATGGAACTATACCCGAGGAAGAAAAGAATTATATTTTTGATATAGAAAATATAGGAAAACAATCCAATCAACCCGAAACTGAATCAACTGAAAAATTAAGTATAGCGGCTGGGCAGGTTTGTCCTAAAGCTGGCTATTGGTATACAACAGCGAAATCAAATTCACGGCAATACTTTAAACAGGGTGAGATCTTTCCAAATTATGAAAGTGATTGGGGAGATGTGTATTGGCAGTTTGATGGAGAAGAATAAAACTATATCGTTCAAGGTGGAAACTTTCGCTTTGATGGAAGTTTAATAAAAAACCCGCTTTCGCGGGTTTTTTTGATCTCAACGAGATTACATATTCGGATAGTTCGGACCACCCGCACCCTCAGGTACAACCCAAGTGATGTTCTGTGACGGATCTTTAATATCACAAGTCTTACAGTGAACACAGTTCACAGCATTAATTTGGAAACGCTTAGAACTATCATCATTTTCCATGATTTCGTATACACCAGCAGGGCAGTAGCGCTGAGCAGGCTCACTAAGATTTTATCCGAGTTTAAAAATTTTATTGCGCCATTAAAATCCTCGATTCAGTTTTTCTTATCAAAAACGGGCGTTGTTCTACCTAAGCATGTACAACAACAATTAAACTCATTTTTACCTGAGTTAGATAAACTTGCCAAACTCGCAGATAAAATGATTCGTTCTGCAATTAAAGAGTTGGATAGTGCATTAAATAAAGTTCGATCTGAAATGATCAACCAGATGAATAAAGCTGGTGCAAAGATAGGTGGTGGAGAAACTAAGGTTTTAACCACGGAAGCACGTTTAGCTTCTACTGCTAGAAAAACGATTCCAAGTAAAGGGCATAAACCAGCATCTTTAAGTCACTATAATCATAAGGACGGATGGCCAGATTTAAGAAAGTTTTACAATACAGATAGTAAAAAATATGACGTAATTGCTTCTTTTAGTAAGAGTGCCAATATTGAAGCTAATATATATAAGCCGGGCACAAAAATTGATTGGAAGTGAATCATAGATAAACGATATCCAAATAAGTCTGGAGCATATTGGGCAGACAAAATGCCACATAATGGCACAGCATGGCGTTTCGACTATGCAGTAAAAAGTGGCTGGTCGAAGAATGGAATATTTGTTTCCTTAGATCGTATCCCTACAGTTGCCGAGTTGAAAAAATTAGGAATTCCCGTTCCTAAGAATTGGCAGGGACTTAAAACATGGGAAGGTAAAGTCGCAGAACAATTTGATATGGATAAGATGGAAGGAAGTAAATTACTTTTACCTGGAGGGGAAAAGCAAATTTATATTGATTTTAGGCATTCTGATAATGCACCAATTAAAGCGTATATCGATAAAATGATCGAAATTCAAAAAACCAATTGGAATGATGCCATTCTTCCAAAAAAATTAGAAGATACGGTTGCGTATTTGGCGGCAAGAGAAAAAGCACAGAAAACTGTTCAACAGGGTCAGGTAGCTCGTGGTGTGTCTGCGACAGGTCGAGCAAATACTAAGCATGAGCAAAGTAAGGCGAATTAAGGGAATTTATGATGTATATCATTGATCAGAAAGCGAGAGACCAAACTTTTTATCTCATGAAAAAATATACCAGTTATCGGTATTTATATGTTGCATATGAACTGGAGAAAGAATTTGTAGACGCATTTGAGCAACAATTAAGGCATCCTCCTCTAAACTTATTGAATGAACCTGAAGGCTTTAAGGAGAGTCATGAAGAAGAATTATTATATTATTTGAGTGATCTAAGTGATACAGAAAAAGGTTTAACGGAACTGAGAAAAAGCAAATTCAAAAAAGAAGCATATGATCTTTATTTTGAAGGGAATATTCAGGGGAGGATTTTTGGTCGCTATGGTGATGAACATGGCTTGCTATATGATGTTTTTTATCAAAACCTAGGCATAGGTCAAGAGCCAAATGGAAATATTTTTATTGAACATGACCACACACGACATATTTTAAAATTATTGATAGCAAGAGCTATGGAGGGTATCACAGTTAATACTTTGTATAACGTTTCATATGATGTACCAAATAATAATCGAATTTATTATAAGAAATGGAGCTATGAATCTTTATTTAGTAAACTAAACTGGCCACCATGTAAGCAAATCGTTGAACCGATCATCCCTTGCCCAAATTATAATGAAAGCTCAAAAGGTCAAATTCATTCAGGTGAAGAAATCCAAATTTCAGGCATTTATGAACCATGGTTCGAAAAACCTGTCTATCAAAAATTAACCAATGATTCTGACTATAATATTTATGTTGGATGTCCAAACTACTTTTTAGAAGGGACAGAAGCAACCCAATATAAATTGGAAGGGACCGATGATTGGTACGATGTTAAATGGCGTTTAATTTGGGAAGACAATCGCTATATAGATGGAACCATACCCGAGGAAGAAAAGAATTATATTTTTGATATAGAAAATATAGGAAAACAATCCAATCAACCCGAAACTGAATCAACTGAAAAATTAAGTATAGCGGCTGGGCAGGTTTGTCCTAAAGCTGGCTATTGGTATACAACAGCGAAATCAAATTCACGGCAATACTTTAAACAGGGTGAGATCTTTCCAAATTATGAAAGTGATTGGGGCGAGGTGTACTGGCAGTTTGATGGAGAAGAATAAAACTATATCGCTCAAGGTGAAAACTTTCGCATTGATGGAAGTTTAATAAAAAACCCGCTTTCGCGGGTTTTTTTGATCTCAAACGAGATTACATATTCGGATAGTTCGGACCACCCGTACCCTCAGGCACAACCCAAGTAGAGTAAAGCCGATTGGCGACGCTATTTTGCGGTATTTGCATCATGGAATCATAATGGTGAGGTTGTTAAATACCGAGTGCCAAGGGGTGGGATCAATGTATGGGAAGGTCCAGCCGCAAGTCAGACTTTTAAAAATAGTGCGGGTAAAGTTGAAAAAGTGAATAGCAAAGGCGAGATATTTGTACTTGAAGGTGGTGGCATACAAATTGTTCTGGACCCAAAAGATTTAGTACGAGCAAATGTAAGTAAGCGTGAAGCAACCCCTTGGGGCTATGACAGTGGTTTAATTGTTGAAACGAAAACCAGCATGGTTGGTGTGCCGCGTTTAGAGCAGAATTGGTATGGAGATAAAAAATAATGTCGCAATCATCTGAAATTCGTCCGCAGGAAATTTTCCTACTTGAACGCTATAGTTCGGCTGAATATTTTAAAGAACTGGTAGATGCTTTTAAAAATATGCTCGACGCAGCGGAAAATGCACTTGAGCTGTTTATGCAGGATTTACCTTATGATTATCGAAATCAACATATTTCACAACAACCTGACATAGTTTGGGGTGAGCATGTATTGCCTAATTTCAGATCAACTCTTGAGAGCTTGAATTATGGATATAAACGTTTATTAGAGGGTGATTTATCTGCTTTGCAATATGCAGGGAATGTGGTGACTGACTTTAGAAATCAAAGAATAGACTATTTCCCTGATTGGATGGATGAGGGTAATTTAGCCTTATTTGATCAATGGCAAAGTAAAGCTAGTAAGTTATCATCTAATATTAAAGCTACAGTTTTTGGTAGCTGGCCTATGACTTTTTTAAAAGAAGACTATGATTCAGATTATTTAGGAGAGTTAAACTTACCATCATCTTTACCAATATATAAGTTAAACCAAAATGTTACGGTAAAAACAGGCGAAACTGTGCCACAGGATGGTATTTACATTCCTGAAATACAGGAAGCAAGTGCACAGCTGCTGCTTAAAGGGCATGATGCGATAGAAGCATTAGTGGGACTTGATCCAGATTGCCCACAATATGATCATGAGGAAGATACGGAATGGGTATTGGTTGAACGAATTGCAGACGAGGGTGGGTCATCTGAGACTATTCAAGCTGAAAATTTAAAAGGTTTTGCTGGGCAGACTTGTCAACAGACAGGTAATTGGTGGAGTCCTGCAAATCAATTGCAATCCCGTTATTTTGAACAGGGAGAAGTATTTCCGAAGATTGAGAATAATAGCTGGGGAGAAACGATTTGGTATTTAGAAGTTACTAATAAGAAATAATTTATATATAAAAGATTGGATTGTCAAAATAATGATAAAGTTTTGATGAAGGTAAAATTCTATCTGAGATCAAATCTGATTGGGATAAGGAGTTTTAGTAGTTTGATAGTGATGACTAACTTATGCTTAGAAGCTGTTCTAAATTAACTCGTTTTCAAAAACAATCAATTGCCCTAATTTATTATGTTACTTCACGATCTTATTTGGAAATGTTACTGACCAAACTGGATGAGTTGATTCAACATACTGGTGGAGTAATTGATTTAGCTGATCAGCAGTATCGTGACCGTGTTTTATTGCAAGAAGGTTGGGGAATGGGGGATACTTCAGCTAATTGGAGTACCTATGCTTACCCATCTTTACTCGATTTCAGATTAGGTCTAATCAGAATTATTGAAGAAACGAAACAGGAAAAATATGGCTGGACACCTGCATATAATACAGCACGTATGTTAGGCGAGTTTCGACCGAACTGGATGTCAGAAGAAGAAGAAGCTGATTTTAAATTGCGTTTTGATGAATTATATAGATTATGTAGTTATTACGACTCTTGCGTAAAGCCTCCAAGATCATGGAGTTTATATGGTTTATTTGAAGTGATTAAAGAACTGGGAATTTTTGAATATAAAGTACCTAAATTTAAGCTTCGTACAGACATACGTGTAAATAGTGGGGAAATTATTCCAAAAACAGGGGTATATATTCCTGTGGGTGATCGATATGGCGTACCACAATTTGCTTGGACTTATCGTGATGAAAATAGTTTTACACGTGGGCAATTAGAAGAGTGTGAAACATTAAATGCTTTAGGAAAGGACTTATTTTCTAAGTTTAATGAATATACAGCATGGACTCCTTCTGAAGAGTTAAGGGCGTTCACAATTGAAAATATTAAAAATAAGCGAATAGAAGATGATTGGGATTATTTAAAATCAGATCGAGAAGTACAATTGGAACTAACCCCATCATTAATCTCAAGAAATGCATTTACTAGCTTTGATTCTAGCTGGTATTTCGTTGAGTTAATAGAAGGTGAGTTTGAGGAAATTGGTGGTGAGGATGTAGATACTTTTACTACACCTGATTTAAAAGTTATAGGTGGAGAATTATGCCCAAGAACAGGTTATTGGATTTTATCTAATGATAAAGGAAAACGACTGTATTTCACCAAAGGAACCATAATGAATAAATCTAGTAAAGATTGGGGCGAAGAATATTGGGTATATGACGGTGAAGAATAGAAAGTCATTCTAGGCTTTTATTTAATTGAAAGCTTTGCATGCTACCTCTTATGTTGAAATCTTTGAACTCAGAACAGATCAATGGGGGCAGTGCGTGCAGGAGAAGGTATACTCATCTCTACCTACAAACAGGAACAAGCGAAAGACCTCAGTGAAGTGGCAAAAATCAACAAACTGATCCACTGAGCTTACTCGAAAACCTACAGGGCTACCTCAAAAACTTAGAGATCGAGAGGACCAAAGCAAAGCCGCTATCTTCAAACAAGCGATCATGCTCTTGGCTTCACCAAGTTCAATTGCCGTAGAAAGTAACGAAGACATCCACCTCAGTGCAGATGGACAGATCAACCAAATTGCACAAGGAAGCATTAACACCAGCACGCAAGACAGCATCATCGGACATGCCAGCAAAAAGATCAGTTTATTTGCAGCGCAAGAAGGGGCACGACTGTATGCAGGCAAAGGCAAGATCGAGATTCAAGCTCAAGGGGATGGTGCTGATCTGATTGCTAGAAAGGGTGTGCAGATTATTTCCACGGAAGATCGAATTGAAATTAAAGCGGCAAAAAAAATAGTGTTGATCGGTGGCGGCTCACAGATTGAAATTAGCAGTTCGGGAGTTTTACCGACCACAGGTGGTAAGTTTGAGGTAAAGGCGGGGCAGCACCTGTTTAAAGATGGACAAAATCTATCAACTAAACCTCCAGCTCTTCCTGTCCCAAATCAACCTTATGTTTTGCAATATCTTGTGAAAAATAAAGAAAACGTTGCTATTCCTAATAAGCCTTATTTCATTATTGATCAAGACGGCAATTTACAGAAAGGTAGAACTGATGACTATGGTTTTATGAATCTTAAAACCACTGCTGAATCTCAATCTATTGCTACACATGTAATGATGAATGAAATTGAGGAAGCTCAAGATGCTGGAGAAGAAGAGTAATATAAAATGACTAAGAAATATTCTAAATTACAGCTCAAAGTAAATGCCCCATTAAAATTAAAAGATTTAATTTATAAGTTTTTGGTCACCAACAATTCACTTAAAAAAGTCACTTTTAGCGAATCCGGATATTTTGATAGTAATGGTTTTACTAAATCATATGAGATATATAACGAGAATACAGCGCTGATCTATGAAATTTATTATCGAGAGGAAGTGATCCAAAAGGTATCCGCTAAGGCCTATCCAAAACAAAACCAATGGAGCTTATATGAATTAAAAGTCACGACTGAGATGACTAAAAATATAAAAGAAAATCTCAAGGAAATACACCTTAATGATGGGGAAGTGGCATGGTACCTTGTCAAAAGTGACGAAAGTGTTCTGAGTTGGTCGAGACAAGTATTTAAAAAGCCTTTATCGCCATCTGATTGGGATATTCTTAGGGCAAATAACCCTCACATGCCTAATTTAATTTCAGTAGGTCTACTTCAACCAGGTCAATTAATCATTTTATCTAATTCAACGACAGCTAAAAAACTGCCTGAATATAAAAAATTAGCTCAACAGGCACAAAAAAACCTAGATGAGATGAATAGGGATAAGCATTTTGATGTACTGTTTTACGCGCAAAATTTTGAGTTTATCAATAGTGCGCTTTTAAATGATGACTATGTGGGGATGAGTACTGAGCCTGTTAATAACGCAGATGGTAGTATGATTGGCTCAATCTATACAACTGCAAAAAACGTTGTGGATGGCTCAATACTTTTCGTTGAAGAAGCTAAAAATAAAACTTTAGGTTCATACTCTCAAATTGTGAAGAATTATGTAGCTGAACATGAAAAAAAATCACGTCTATCAAATGATAAACATTTTGCAAAATTTCAAGCTGCCAACGCACCACTTTTTAAAGACTTTGAAAATAGGATTTCAAAAAATATATTTCAATGGGACACAGGAATTAAGACCAATAACTTACGACGCCAATTAAAAAATACAGCTTTTGTTAAAGGGGCTAACTATCAAGGGGGCATACCTGGATATTTGAAAAATATGAATGAGGTAGGTCGCATCAGTAAAAATCTGAGGTGGGGCGGTAATTTGATGATTGGTGTGAGTATTGGTGAAGGTGGCTATAATATTTACAAATCCGCAGAAACAGGAGATGCTAAGCAAATTAGAAAAGCTGTATTGGTTGAGCCTTTGAAAGTAGGAGGAAGTATATATGGAGGAACAAAAGGAGCTGCTATCGGTGCTGCTGCTTTAATAATTGGTGTAGGGACTGGTGGTATTGGACTAGTTGTTATAGGGGCTTGTGCTGTTTTAGGTGGATTAGGAGGAGGTATTATTGGCGGTAAAATCGGTGAAACTATAGGAAATGGTGCTGATCGTAGTATAAATTGGATGATAGATTAAAATGTTTGAAAAAACTTTGGAGATAATATTTGCTCTTACAGGTGCTCTTTGGCTTTCAATCTCATTGATAACAAGTTTCAAAAGCTATGCATACGTTAAAAAAAATCTAGGTTCTATCTCAGAATTATTGTTTGGCAATCCTAAGTATTTTAAAAAATTAGATTTAACTAATTTTTTTTTGATAGAGACAACAACAGCAATTATTGCAGCTGCTAGGTTTAGAGAATTAAAAATATTAAAACGAGACACTGTTTTCTCAAAAGGGCTATTTCCTTTAGCTCCTAATCTTAATGATAAAAATCTTAACTTATTATTAAAAAAACATGGGCAATGGTATAATTCTGTCGTAAAGAATATAATTATTTCAGCATTTTGTTTACTTCTATTAGGAACTATATTATTAATTTTAAAGTAAATAGTTAATAGCTTGAATGTTCTAATTTTTTCTGTAAAGCGAACAAGGTTTAGAAAGTATAATTAAATTTTCTATTTAAAAATGGCTTTGTTGCATAAATATGTAAGCATCTGATTTAAATAAATTTAATTTTGGATCAAAAAATAATCAAAACTTTTAAAATCATATAGTTATCAAATCTTTGTGCAACAAAGCCCTGTCAAACTAGAATATAAACCGAGATAAACAAGATAGAGAAAACTATGAATTACGAAGTAAATCCTAAAGCTGCATATTTATTAGAACAATTTAGCTCGTTAGAATTTTTTGATACTATGCGAAATAACTATGGTTTTTTTTAGATAGTTTAGAAGAACTATTTGAAATCTATATGCATAATTTACCCTATAATTTACGAAGTTTACCCTATCCAGAACAAGCAGATATTCAATGGGGTGGGACTGTTTTGCCTAATTTAAGAAATACGATGGATCGTATAGAGTCTGCGTACGCAAAAATAAAAACAGGTGATTTTACTTATTTACGTTGTACTGGAGAAATACGCTCTAATGATAAAGGTTTGAGTGAGTTTTCTCCACATTGGATGGATGATTTACCTACAGATAAAGTAAAACAATGTTGGGATTATTATTCAATTGCCAAAAGTTATGCTTCAATTATTTCAAATACTTATCCAACCTATTGGAATATTGATGAGCTTGTTATTGATTATCCTGAAGCTGATATATTTCATGAAATCAATCTAGTTTTACCTGACTCTTATCCAATTTATAGGATAAATCCAGAAATAATAGTTAAATCTAATGAGAACGTTGGGAAAACAGGTATCTATATTTGTGAAGAAGATAGAAACAGAATTGAGTTTATGGCAGCAAGTGAGGAGGAAGGTAGAGGAATAGGAAGTGTTATAGCTACTGGAATGGATCGTGAAACATTTGAGACTTTTTTTGGCGATTGTACTTGGGTACTAGTTGAACGCATTGCAGATGAAGGTGGTTCATCTGAGACAATTCAAGTTGAAAACTTAAAAGGTTTTGCTGGTCAGACTTGTCAACGGACAGGTAATTGGTGGAGTCCTGCAAATCAATTGCAATCCCGTTATTTTGAACAGGGAGAGGTATTTCCGAAGATTGAGAATAATAGCTGGGGAGAAACGATTTGGTATTTAGAAGTGACGAATAAGAAGTAAATATGTGTTATAGCGTAAATCCTAAAGCTGCATATTTATTAGAACAATTTAGCTCGCTAGCATTTTTTGAAACTATGCGAGATAACTACCGTCTTTTTTTAGATAGTTTAGAAGAACTATTTGAAATCTATATGCATAATTTACCATATAGTTTACGAAGTTTACCTCATCCTGAGCAAGCAGATATTCAATGGGGAGAAACTGTTTTGCCTAATTTAAGAAATACAATGGACTATATAAACGAGTGTTATGTAAAAATAAAATCAGGGGATTTTACATATTTGGATTGTGTGGGTGATGTTCGTTCCAATGATAAAGGCTTAAGTGAATTTTCTCCACATTGGATGGATGATTTACCTAAAGATAGAGTAGAAAAATGTTGGGATTACTATTCAATTGCCAAAAGTTATGCTTCGATTATTGGGAATACTTATCCCACATATTGGGAAAAAGGATTTTTGGAAGAAAATTTTCCAAGTTTAAGCAGATTTAATAATATAGATGTAATGTTACCAGTTTCTTATCCTATTTATAGGATAAATCCAGAAGTGAAAGTGGATTCTAGAGAAAAGATAATAAAAACAGGTATTTATGTTTGTAGTGGATTTGACAATAATTTAAAATTTTTAGCAGCTAGTCCAGAAGATGATAATGGTTTTGCTCCACGATATGAGATTCAAGATCAAGAAACTGGAAGAAACATATATTATGAGACCACATGGACTTTAGTAGAGCGCATTGCAGATGAAGGTGGGTCATCTGAGACAATTCAAATAGAAAACTTAAAAGGTTTAGCTGGTCAGGCTTGCCAACGAACAGGCAATTGGTGGAGTCCTGCAAATCAATTGCAATCCCGTTATTTTGAACAGGGAGAGGTATTTCCGAAGATTGAGAATAATAGCTGGGGAGAAACGATTTGGTATTTAGAAGTTACTAATAAGAAATAATTTATATATAAAAGATTGGATTGTCAAAATAATGATAAAGTTTTGATGAAGGTAAAATTCTATCTGAGATCAAATCTGATTGGGATAAGGAGTTTTAGTAGTTTGATAGTGATGACTAACTTATGCTTAGAAGCTGTTCTAAATTAACTCGTTTTCAAAAACAATCAATTGCCCTAATTTATTATGTTACTTCACGATCTTATTTGGAAATGTTACTGACCAAACTGGATGAGTTGATTCAACATACTGGTGGAGTAATTGATTTGGCTGATCAGCAGTATCGTGACCGTGTCCTCTTGCAAGAGGGATGGGGAATGGGGGATAGCTCAGCCAATTGGAGTACCTATGCTTACCCATCTTTACTCGATTTCAGAATAGATTTAATTAGGATTATAGAACAGACGAAACAGGAAAAATATGGCTGGACAGCTGCATATAATACAGCACGCATGTTAGGCGAGTTTCAACCCAACTGGATGTCAGAAGAAGAAGAAACAGATTTTAAAACGCGCTTTGATGAATTATACAGATTATGTAGTTATTATGATTCTTGTGTAAAACCACCAAGATCATGGGATTTATATACTTTATTTGAAGTGATTAAAGAACTAGGAATTTTTGAACATAAAGTACCTAAATTTAAACTTCGTACAGATATACGAGTAAATAGTGGAGAACCTATATCAAAGACAGGGGTATATATTCCTATGGGTGATCGATATGGCGTACCACAATTTGCTTGGACTTATCGTGATGAAAATAGTCCTACACGTGGGCAATTAGAAGAGTGTGAAACATTAAATGCTTTAGGAAAGGACTTATTTTCTAAGTTTAATGAATACACAGCATGGACTCCTTCTGAAGAGTTAAGGGCGTTCACAATTGAAAATATTAAAAATAAGCGAATAGAAGATGATTGGGATTATTTAAAATCAGATCGAGAAGTACAATTGGAACTAGGGCCATCTTTATTAGCAAATAATGTTTTTTCTAAGGCTGATTGTAGTTGGTACTTTGTTGAATTAGTAGATGGGGAGTTTGAAGATATTGGCGGTGAGGATGTAGATACTTTTACTACACCTGATTTAAAAGTTGTAGGTGGAGAATTATGCCCAAGAACAGGTTATTGGATTTTATCTAATGATAAAGGAAAACGACTGTATTTCACCAAAGGAACCATAATGAATAAATCTAGTAAAGATTGGGGCGAAGAATATTGGGTATATGACGGTGAAGAATAGAAAGTCATTCTAGGCTTTTATTTAATTGAAAGCTTTGCATGCTACCCCTTATGATGAAATCTTTGAACTCAGAACAGATCAAAGGGGGCAGTGCGTGCAGGAGAAGGTATACTCATCTCTACCTACAAACAGGAACAAGCGAAAGACCTCAGTGAAGTGGCAAAAAATCAACAAACTGATCCACTGAGCTTACTCGAAAACCTACAGGGCTACCTCAAAAACTTAGTGAGCGAAGACCAAAGTAAAGCAGCTACCTTTAAACAAGCGATGATGCTCTTGGCTTCACCAAGTTCCATTGCCATAGAAAGTAATGAAGATATACATCTAAGTGTAGATGGGCAGATCAATCAGAAAAACAATTTGATGAATATGGCAAATTAAATAATCAATCTAAACAATAAATAGAGTTAGTGGTATTACGGTTGGTGAAGGATTTAAGTTACCGTTGTTTCGTTATCCTGAAGATAAGTCACCAGAATCTAACGATGATAAGCCTCACGGTAATTCATCTAATAATGGTCGTGGAAGAAATTAAATAGCTTATTAATTAAGATTTGTAAATGAGCACATCAACTTTATTTTTGAATAATCAAGAAATAGAAGAGTTAGTTCAGGATATTCCTCTTGATACGTCAATAATTTACGGTGAAGAAAAAAAAGAATTCGGAGTATGTCCTTATATTTCATTTTATATTGATCAAACAAAAATAAATCCTCAAGCTTTTCTTGAGAAGGTAATTGATATATATCATGAATTCGAAAATCAAATAATTGATAAACCATTTAATTTAAGATTTCGATGCGATACAGAAATTTGGAAAAATGCAAGCTCATGGATAAAAAATCGTGACGAAATGTTAACGGAAATGACAAAGGTATATAAAAAACATTTTATTTACTACGTTGGTGCAACATCTGCAGAATCTCCTAATCAAAGTGCACGTTGGGCCCTAGGTGCTAAAATTAGAGACACAAATGAACGTTATTCTAGTATTAAATTAACTTTTGGTGATCAATGGTATCAGTCAAATAAAATTATTTGGCATGCTTTTGTTGAAAAAATAATAAAAAAAATAAATCCAATTCAAGCATATAGCGGATATGAAATAGGTAATACTGGACAGTTTGCATATATTTCACCTGAGTATGAAACTGTTGAGCGTACTTTTTCAGATTATTTCTACGGACTCGATATTGATCATCCTGGTATGGAATTTTCCCATGATAATATGTTTATTGCAGAAGATCGTGATGGTTTGGGCGGTGGTATTCGTACTCCTACATGGTGCTTTTTACTTTCTCCCTATTGGCTAGACAAACTAGGATTAAGCGAAGAACAAATCCGAGAAAAGCTGAATGATCCACGCATAGAAATCACAAAAATAGAAGATGCTAGTGATCCTACAAAATTTAGTCTTTGGATACGCTTAGGCGAATTATCACTTTATCCAGTGGAACAGGGTGTCCCAGATTTATTGGTTAAGGCGAATGAGTTTATAAAACCGATTCGGTGCGACAACTTAAAACTCACCACCTTAGATACATGGGCTGATGATCCAAATCCTAGATTTGACGCTATAAGTGCAAAACAATGGATTGCTCGATTTGATGAAGACAGCACATGGCCAGAGCTTAAACATGTTGAAATAGAACCAGAATATGAAGAAAGAATAGAGATCGTACTTGCAGGGGAACACTGTCCACATTCAGGTTACTGGTTTACGCATGTAAAAGAAAATTCACGTCAATACTTTAAACAAGGAGAAATATTTCCTGACTTTGAAAGTGATTGGGGAGACGTGTATTGGCAGTTTGATGGTGAAAAATAAAATTTATAAATTGTTTTCGTCTAGATGTGATCGCAGGATTCGTCAAAATAAATGGTAGATTGCTTGGTTATGGTCATAACATTCAATCAGATTTGACTCAGGCTGATTCAGAAGCCATTGAAGAATGGGCGGATGATGGAAGCTTTAAAACAACTTTAAAATGGCATCCTCGTCTGCGCCAAGTCGCTGTGTATGATGCTTACAACGTGCCGACTTATTACTACTTTGATTTAGATGGTTTTACTTATCGTATTCGATTAGCAGCTGGTTGTGAAAAATGGTATTCACGTGATCAACAAAAACGCATCACCCGAGAAATTGATTACAGTGGTCGTGAAATTCAACAGCAATACAATGAAGAAGGACAACTGAGTAAAATCATTCAACCAAATGGCGGAGTGATTCGATTTGCTTATGATGAACATAAAAATCTAACTGAAATAAAAGATCCTGAAGGTCATATTTGGAAACGCGAATACAATGCAGATGGCTTGATGACCAAAGAAATCAATCCATTGGGTCACACAACACAATATAATTACAATGCCGAAGGTCAATTGATTGAAATTACTGATGCCAAAGGTGGTGTTAAGAAAATCCAATACAACGACCTTGGACAAATGATCTCCTATATCGATTGTTCGGGTAAAGGAAGTGCTTGGCAATATGATGAGGAAGGGCTACTTAAGCAACAACAAGCCGCAGACCAAACAGGTGTGCAATACATCTATAGTGATCAAGGTATAGACAAAGGACAACTTAAATCCATCATCTATCCAGATGGACAAAAAGAACACTTTGAACATGACCAAGAAGGAAGCCTTCTCAAACACATTGATACCAAAGGACAGGTGACTCAATACCACTACCATGCAGTGGGTCTATTAGAAAAACGCCTTGATGCCAACAAACACCAAATTGCCTATCAGTGGGATAAACAAGGGCGTATACAGAAACTTATCAACCAAAACCATGCAGAATATGTATTCGAATACAACAGTTATGGTTATCTCACACGAGAACAAGCCTTTGATGATGAAGAAAAACACTATAGTTACGATGAGCTTGGTCAACTTAGCCACATTCAACAACCGAATATCATCACACAATTTGGCTACTATGAAGACGGACAAATTGCGTCAAAAACCTACATCCACCGCGAAAGCAAACAACACCAAACAGAAGAGTTTACTTACAATCTGAATAGCCAGTTAATTCAAGCAAAGAACCAACAGAGCCAAAACGACTTCTACCATAATGCGATAGGACAATTGGTTAGAGAACACCAACACTACCAAGTGCCAAATCTGAAACCAATGACTGCAGTACTACGCTATGAATACGATGAACTCGGCAATCTCATCAAAACTGTTCGTCCGGATGGTCAGGAAATTAGCCACTTAACTTATGGATCAGGACATATCTACGGTATTGCCCTAAATAAAAAAGACATGGTTGGTTTTAAACGTGATGACCTACACCGAGAAACAGAACGTTACCTTGCCAATGGTTTAAGCCAAAGCAACCAATACAACGACGTTGGATTACTGATTGCACAGCGCATATATGTAGAACAAGAAACAGCCAATAGAACACAACATCAGGCACAACGCCAATACACTTATGATGCCAACTATTTGTTGACTCAAGTTCAAGATAGTCAAAAAGGTAAACTTAGTTATCAATACGATGCGATTGGTCGCTTAATACAAGCGCAAAGCTCAAAGCAAACTGAACGTTAACATTTTGACCCAGCGGGCAACTTAATAGATCCAGTTGCAACGCAAAGTGCAGAAATCAAAAACAACTTGGTGAAACACTATCAAGGCAAACACTACAAATACGATGCCCAAGGTAATGTGATTGAAACCCAGCAGGCAGATCAACAGTTGAAACTGAAGTGGGACAACTTAAATCGCTTAATCGAAAGCGACCACAACGGGCAAATCACTGAATATGGCTACGATGTCTTTGGGCGACGCCTGTATAAAGCCAACAAAGCAAATAACAGCCTGACCTTATTTGGTTGGGATGGTGATTTAATGATCTGGGAATCAAAAACCAGTTTATATCCAACAGATAAAAACAACACAGAACAAGGCAAGCAAAGCTATACCAAACACTATATCTATGAGCCGAATAGCTTTGTACCGCTATTCCAAGCAGGGTATCAACACTTTATACAACTGATAGAAACACCGAATTACGAAAGATTTAAAACAGAACCCTACTCAATCCATAAAGACCCAGTATGGAGAACAAACACAAAAAAAAATAGAGCGAAGTTGGAAGGAATTGCGTTTTATCACTGTGACCAAGTAGGAACACCTCAAGCATTGAGCAATGAACAAGGTGAATGTATTTGGGAGTTAACGCTGAATACATGGGGACAAAAACAACAGATCTAAGTGAAGCACCAAGAGAACCCATTAGAACAAAGTGATATCCGTTTCCAAGGGCAATATTACGATGAGGAAACAGGATTACATTACAACCGTTACAGATACTATGAACCGTATAGTGCACGTTATATCAGTAAAGACCCGATAGGGTTATTTGGTGGTATGAACACATCGGCTTATGTAAGTGATCCGAATCAGTGGGTTGATCCAATGGGCTTGCAGCCAGAAGAAGGAAAAAAATCGGGATTAGGTATTGGCTTTCTATTCCCAAATACAATGTCTGGGTTTGCTAGAAAACCCGAGGATGCTCGTACTTTAAGATCATTAGGTGTAATACGTAATAATAACTTGGCGGCAGCATCTGTAGCAGGCTATGGACCTTATGTTGTGGCAGGAACTGCGGCAGCTGGATCTGCTGCTGCACCAGTTGTAGGTAGAGTGGCTGCACCAATTGCCCAGAAAGTAGCACCGCTTATTGGTACTGGAGCACAATTAGAAGGTGCAGGTTTAACTGCGGCTACAGTAGCTAAAGCAGCAGGTACTTCAGCGTTAGTAGGTGGCGGTATGGATGCTGGTATCCAAGCATATACTTGTAGATGCGTTAAAGATATTAATCTTGTACGTACTGGAGGAGTCGCTGCCGTTAGTGCTGTAACGAGTGGATGGGGAGCTACAACATCAGCAGCAGCTGGTTTTGGGCAAGTTGGTTGGAAAAGTGTGGCATTAAATACCCCAAATATAGGGAAGTTTGTTAAGAATAATACTTCAGGCATGGTTATTTTTGCGAATGAGCAAGTCATGGGGCAAGCTGGTTCAAGAGCAGTTAAAGCTGCAACTGAAAAAGAAAAATCAACTAATAAATAAGGTGAAGTAATGTTAACAATTTTAGTGGAAATAATCATGGGGGTATTTATAGCGAATTTCAAAGCTACAGAACATCCGATTATTAATATTATTATACGAGGTATTATTATTGCTGTAGTTATGTTTTTATTGATGGTCTTCTCAGATCTATCAAATAGTAAAGACAGTTCTATTGGGCTAGCACTAGCTATAAGTATTGGAGTAGGGTTAATAATTAGCTTAGGAGTTTTTTTAATTGAGATAATAGCAAATTATATTGATAAGAAATAGTGATGGAATATATTTTAAATTAGGGTTCTTTCATAAATCATTTTTTACTCAGTTCTAAATTATAAATCCCTGCGATTAAACTGAATCTTAATCCCAATCTTTTGCCACGGTTGCGATATCGCTCAGCAAGGATTTTGAAGGTCTTCAAAATCCCAAATACATGCTCAATACCAATTCTTCTTTTATTGATTTCTTGGTTATAAAGTTTTAGCTACAGGATGTAATTTACAGCGCTTTTTTGCTTTTAATGGCAATAGACTATTTGGATACACCGTATAAATCCCTTGATAGCCTTTATCTGAAAGGATAAAAGACCCTTTAAGAATTTGATTCAGGTTACGTTTGAAGAGCTCGAAATCATGTACAGCACCACGACTCGTGCATAAACTCAGAACTTGCTGTGTTCTATAATGGATAATGGCTTCTACTTTAAAAGTATGTGCCTTCTTCTTACCACCATAGCTTTTCTTCTGTTTTTTTAGGTCTTTGTATTGGAATTTCTGTAGCATCTACGATCACCACATTCCAGTCGATACCTTAGCCTTCAGGCAAACTCTTGGGTAAATTAAATAGATTGGACTTGATCAGGCAATCCTCTACGTGGCGGACGATTCTTGAAGCAGTCGGCTCTGACACACCATAACTCGTTGCGACATGAAACAATGTTCGATATTCACGCCAATAACTTAAGCACAGAAGGATTTGATCTTCTACACTTAACTTAGATGGTCTACCTTTAGCAGGTACAAGCATTTTTAGCTGTTCAGTCATTAAATCAAAGGTTGACCATGAGATGCCTGTATATCGCTTAAACTGTGTTTCAGAAAGCTTCTTTGAGTCGATGTATTTCATTCGCACATTATGCATGAATATTTAAAATTATTCGGTACAAATAGTCAGCAAGGGATAGATCGTTTTTTGATTTATGAAAGAGATCTGTTTAAGAATTCAACTGCAGAGAAAAGTTATGTTTGAAAATATTGATATTGATGCTTTAAAGAAAAAAATAAATTAGCATCGTCCTCTCTCCCCCTGCAATGGTAAAAAATCTACAATATGTATCACATTATCAAAGCAATAGTTTTTTCTCCATACTCAATTTTTCTAGAAGTTCCAAAATAACGAAAAACAATTTGCTTCCTATTTAAGGCATTTAGAATAAAATTGGAAAGGGTACTATCACTTAATGCAAGACTAACACTGCCAAAAATCTCTTTACAATTTTCTAAATACCATTCTTCAAGCTCATTATCAGAGAACTTACCATAATCATGTTCAACAAAGGCATCAAATTTCTTTAGATACGATGTAAGACAAAGAGTGAAATAAGGATCAAGTCTTTCGGTCGCCCCTAAATCAGTAAAATCAATTGTTTTGTCAACAATTTTTTCTGGAAATAAATATAAATGCCCCGCATCAAACCAGAACTCAATCGCTATATAATCCCAATCAAGCAATGTGATTACTTGCGAGAATTCTTCGAAAAACATATGTATAGCTTTTTTACAATCAGAAGATAACTCATCACTGCCTTGATCCAACCTACCGACATGATCACTACTAAAAGTTAAAGAGTCATCATATTTCTCAATATCATATAATGCCATTACGCTTACTCCAGTCTTGTCCCTTTCTTATCCATATTTCTCAAAGTTACTCTCATTTCACGATTAAAGTTAACAAGGTACTTTGCTGCCTCTTCATTCGTCATATTTGGATAGGTACGATTTACGTTATTCAAATAATTTTCAATCCTTATACTGTAATATTGATGTGGCCCCCTATGATTTGATAATCGCACACCATTCTCTGCGCCGTTTATATTAAACCCACCCTTTGAAGATTTTTTGTACTAATGAATGGCTTTGTTGCACAAAGCTATTCTTAAGGGCTTCTTCAGCCATATAATTTTCAAATGAAGAAGCCTACACACAAAATCTACCGCATGTAGTGGTTTAATAAAGTTGGACACTAAATTAGGTGATAATGTATTCACCAAAGAGGTGCTCAATGAAAACAAGACGAACATTCACTCCAGAATTCAAATTAGAGGCAGCTAGCCTTGTGCTTGATCAAGGCTATTCAATTTCTCAAGCCTGTCGTGCTTTAGATGTTGGACAAACAGCATTAAAACGTTGGGTCGATCAACTTCAACTGGAACGTACAGGTCAAGCTCCAACAGCCACTGCTTTAACTCCCGAGCAAAGAGAAATACAGCAACTTAAAGCTCGTATTCATCAACTCGAACAGGAGAAGATTATTCTAAAAAAGGCTACAGCTCTCTTAATGTCAGACGAATTCAAACATATGTCTTGATCGATCAATTAAGAAAGCTAAGCTCTGTTAAATTATTATGTCACGCCTTTGGTGTACTTCGTTCAAGTTACTACCATTACTGTTCAAAAAGTAAAAGTTCGAATCCAGATCGCATCAAGCTTAAAGTGATGATCAAGAGTCTTTTTAGACAGAGTCGTTGCTCTCTCGGCAGTCGTGGAATTCGATCAATGCTACTGAATCAAGGTATTAGTGTTGGGCGCTATTTGGTACGTAAGTTGATGCGTGAATTGGGGCTTGTTTCCAAACAGCGTAAGAGGCACAAGTATCAAAGCAATGTTGATGATATTCCTGTTGCCCCAAATACATTAAATAGGCAATTTAAACCTGCTCAACCTAACCATGCTTGGAGCAGCGATATTACATATATTTGGACAGGTAAAACATGGGCTTACCTTGCTATCGTTCTTAATTTATATGCACGTCGAATCATTGGTTGGTCTATATCAGCAAAAGCAGATCAGCATTTAGTGATTAAGGCTTTAGATGAAGCATGGCATCGTAGAGGAAAGCCTGTTGGTGTCATCTTTCATTCTCTTGCGAAGCAATGCTTCTCAGGTAGCCAATATAAAAGTCATCTCGTTCGACAGAGGTTAGAGCATTATGACATGCGACAAAGTATGAGCCGAAAAGGTAACTGTTGGGATAATGCTCCAACAGAACGAATCTTCAGGAGCCTTAAGACTGAATGGATTCCTAAACTCGGATATCACTCAATTGAAGAAGCAAAGCTAGATATCGGTCTGTATCTGATGAAATATTACAATCAGATTCGACGACATCAATTTAATGATGGCATCAGCCCTTGTAAGGCTGAACAAAAACTTAAAACTATGTCCAATATTTGTTGACCTCTACACTGAATAAAGTTACTACAGAGTTAAATCAAGATAAAATCGATTTAAATAATAGGGTAAATATAACACTCAATAAAAAAACCGAGCAAAAAAGCTCGGTTTTTTATTGTACGTAATTTTATTTTTCAACAAACGCACGTTCAATCACATAATCACCAAGAACACCCATACGTGGAGATTCTTTTAAGCCATGTTGGTCAAGAAGTGCAGCTACATCGTCAAGGAATGCAGGAGAACCACATAACATTGCACGGTCAGTTTCAGGATTAAAACGAGGTAAGCCGATTTTCTCGAAAAGAGCACCAGTTTCAATCGCAGTTGTAACACGACCTTGAGTATGGAAGTCTTCACGTGTAACTGTTGGGTAATAAATTAACTTTTCTTTCGCACCAAGTTCCCCAAAGAACTCATGGTTTGGAATTTCATTTTGAATAAGGTCTTGATACGCCAACTCTGAGATATAACGTGTACCGTGTACAACGATGATTTTCTCGAAACGCTCATAAGTTTCTGGATCACGGATAGTCGAAAGGAAAGGAGCTAAACCAGTACCTGATGATAAAAGATACAAGTTTTTACCAGGATTTAAATCATCAAGAACAAGTGTACCAGTCGGTTTTTTAGAAACTAAAATTTCATCACCAACTTTTACTTTTTGTAGGATTGATGTCAAAGGACCATCTGGAACTTTAATAGAGAAAAACTCAAGTTCTTCTTCATAGTTCGCGCTAGCAATCGAATATGCACGCATTAAAGGCTTGCCATTGACTTCTAAACCAATCATCACAAATTGACCATTTTTAAAACGCAATGCTGTATCGCGAGTCGTTTTAAAACTGAATAATGTGTCATTCCAGTGGTGTACGTGAGTAATCTTTTCGACGTTAAAAGCAGCCATTAAAGGTCTCAATAAATTATCAAATTAGAACAGCTTGCTATTCTAAACTAAAACCATTCTCGATAAACTGAATATATTTAATTGAGCTTATCAAAAAAAGTGATTATGAATGAGCTGACTTTACCTGTGATTGGTATAATGAGATCTCCCTACAAAGAAAAGTTTGGTATTCCACGTCAGCCAAATTTAGTAAATGTTGAAAGTTATATTGAACTATTGGCGCCATATAATGATGAACTGGCTTTTGAAGGTATACATGATTTCAGTCACTTATGGCTGATTTGGCAGTTTCACGATAATAAAAATCAAGATAATCAAAAATTTAAGCCTCAAGTCAGACCACCACGTTTAGGTGGAAATAAAAAAGTGGGAGTCTTTGCGACAAGAAGCATGTACCGTCCAGCACCTATCGGCATGTCAGTCGTACAATTCAAAAAACTTTTTAAAGAAGGTGATTCTTTGAGATTGTATGTGTCTGGCAGTGATTTACTAGATGGAACACCCGTTATCGATATCAAACCATATATTCAATATTCTGATGCCGTGGTTGAGGCGACGAGCGGTTATGCACAGGATAAGCCAATTCAAAAAAAAGTTGTTTGGTCAAAAACTGCTGAAATTCAGCGAAATCAACTGTTGGATCAACAATGTGTCGCTGAAAGTTTAATCAAGGAATTGGAACAAGTTTTGTCATTTGATCCAAGACCATCTTATCAAAATGATCCTGAGCGAATTTATGGGCTAAGTTTCGGCCCCTTAATTGTCAAATTTAAAGTGGATACTGAGGTTGAGATCGTTGCACTGGAACTTTGTTCAAACGAATAAATTGTTGGACTGATGTATTTAAAGCTGAATTTGATCTAATGAATTTAATTGTAAATTCTGAATAGGCTAAAGGCTAATGTTGAATAAAGAATTTGCTATAGTTGGGCTCAAGGAATGGGGCAATTTGAATGAATTTTAATTTTGAAATTGATACAACATGGTGTTTAGAACAACTACTAAAAGATGGTCGTATTTTAGAGCGAGATAAGTTGCTCATTCAAACCCGACACCGCCAAAAAGATCAATTTAAATGGCATCCATTGCAGTGGATTGCTCATTTTGAATTGGTAGATCAAGTTCAACCTCAACATAAGTTAACACTGCAACGCTTATGTGAGTGGTTAGCATTAAAAACACAACTCCAATATTATGTGATTGACCCGCTTAAAGCAGATGTTGCAGCACTGACTCAGGTCATGTCACAAGAATATGCATTCAAAAATAAAATTCTAGCGGTGGAGGTGCATCCTGATCAGATCTTAATCGGTACAGATCAACCATTCTTGGATGATTGGGTTAAGAATTTAGAAAAGAGCTTAAGTCCTAAAAAAATTGTTAAGGTTTTACTGAATCCAGAGCAGTTACAACGTTACTTGATTGAATATTATCAAGTGAGCCGAGCAGTAAACTCTTCTCAATATTCAGGAGCTTACGACCGACAGAGCCGAGGTGTTGAATCCCTTTTACAATTGGGTGATAGTCAAAATCCTGATGCCAACGATCAGCACATCGTAAAATTAGTCGACTGGTTGCTTCAATTTGCCTTTGAACAGGGTGCGAGCGATATTCATCTTGAGCCTCGTGCGGAGAAAGGACGTGTTAGATTCCGTATCGATGGTGTGCTGCATACGATTTATAACATGCCCAGTAATACACTCACGGCAGTAATTTCTCGTATTAAAATTCTGGGGCGTATGAACGTTGCAGAAAAACGACGTCCTCAGGATGGGCGTTTAAAAACGCGTACACCTAAGGGTCAAGAAACTGAACTGCGTTTATCAACTCTGCCTACTGCAGCAGGCGAAAAAATGGTAATGCGAATTTTTGATCCTGAAGTATTAGTGAGGAGTTTCCAACAACTGGGTTTTGAAGGAAAACTGCTAGAACAATGGAATGCCATTACCAAAAATAGTCACGGTATCATTTTAGTGACAGGTCCAACTGGTTCAGGTAAAACCACAACCCTATATTCATCAATGAAACAACTTGCGACTGAGCAATTAAATGTTTGTACGATTGAAGATCCTATCGAGATGATAGAGCCGAGCTTTAATCAGATGCAGGTAAACCCTGCAATTGATCTTCTTTTTGCCGATGGTGTACGTGCCCTCATGCGCCAAGATCCAGACATTATCATGGTAGGGGAAATCCGAGACCAAGATACAGCGAATATGGCGATTCAAGCTGCGTTAACAGGTCATCTCGTACTTTCAACACTTCATACAAACGATGCACCTTCAAGCTTGACTCGTTTACATGATCTAGGGGTGCAGCCATTTTTAACAGCGGCAACAATCTTAGGGGTTTTGGCGCAAAGGCTAGTCAGAAAATTATGTTCTCATTGTAAAGAAAAACGGGAAATTAATGCTCAAGAATGGGAGCATCTGACCTATGGGTATTTAGTAAAGATGCCTGCTCAAGTGTATCATGCCAAAGGCTGTGAACATTGTCGTCACACAGGGTATAAGGGGCGGGTGGGTATATATGAATTTATGCCTGTGTCTCTAGAAACAAAACAAAAAATCAGTGCTAATCTTAATTTAGATGAATTACGTGCTCACGCAAAAAAAGAAGGTGTAGAGCCGTTGCGTATTGCGGGTGCTCGAAAAGTCCTTGAAGGGGTAACGACATTAGAAGAGGTGCTAAGAGTCGTACCACTAAGTTAATTGTCAAAGATTAATAAATATTCATATTTCTTAAGATTCGCTTCAGCTTTGTTTGTTTTAATAGCTTCATCGAAACAAACATCACTTGAAAAGGTATAGAAAATGAAAATGTTTAATCAAGCTTTAATTGCGACAGCTTTAGTCGGTGCAACTACATTTGCAATGGCTAATACGGCAGTGAACCAAAGTGCTGTTAATCATGCAGCCATTGCACCACAAGCAATTACGACTGTTAAAAGTGCTTTAACTGCCAAAGATGATACGCCAGTGAAATTAAAAGGCTATATTGTTAAGGCAACTGGTGATGAAAAATATCAATTCCGCGATAGCACAGGTGTGATCACGGTGGATATTGATGATGAACTTTGGCAAGGTAAACCAATCTCTGCAAAAACACCTGTTGTTTTAATTGGTGAAGTGGATATTGATTATAAGCCTGCTAAGCGTGTAGAAATTGATGTAGATCAAGTTCAATTTTAATGAGCTATTTACTGAATTGAGTATTTGATTTATGGCTTTTAAGTACTCAAACCAAAAAAACCACATTCTCCAGAAATGTGGTTTTTTTATGCATCTTTTTTTGAAAAACTTTATAGTGAATGAATTGTGGCTTAGTGAAGAGAGACATGCGTATATTATTAGCAGAAGATGATGTGTCACAAGCTGAAAGTATCAAAGCTTGGTTAGAAATGGATGGATATAGTGTTGATTGGGTCGAGCGTGGAGATCATGCGATATTAGCAATTGAGCAGCATCAATATGATTGTTTATTACTTGATCGTGGATTACCGAAAGCAACTGGTGATGACATTCTGACACATTTAAGAAAACACCAACACAATACACCAGTTATTTTTATTACAGCCCAAGACAGTATCCAAGATCGTGTTGGAGGACTTGATTTGGGGGCTAATGATTATCTAGTTAAACCATTCAGTTTAGATGAGCTCTCGGCGAGAGTGAGAGCACAATTACGTACTCAGCACAAAGGCACGTCTCAAATCCTAATGTATGGATCCGTGAGTTTGGACCCCCAAACCAAAGTTGTTAAATTGAATTCAGAAATTGTCAATCTCACAGCGAAAGAGTACCAAATTTTATATAAGTTGATGCAACATCCTGAACGTGTTGTGACACGTGAACAACTAGAAGAGTCCTTATATGCTTGGGGTGATGAAATCGAAAGTAATGCAGTTGAAGTTTTTATTTATCAGATTCGGAAAAAAATAGGCTCAACCATGATTAAAACGATTCGCGGATTAGGTTATAGAATGAATTTAGATCAGGCTTAAGGTAGAACAGCGTTGCATCAGCACCCTATTTCTTTACAACATCGTCTTGTTAAGTCTTCAATGCTCAGTTCGATGTTGGCGGGCGTTATCGCATTAATTCTTTTATTTGTGATCTCGCTTTACCAAAACATGCAGACCCATGACAATATGATGGATGAAATCGCCGATTTGATTTTGGTCAGTGATATTTCAAGTCATGTGGGAAATGAGTTAGATGATTTAAGTGAACAATTTGATATCAAATATGAATTAAAGCTCGATGAACTTATTTTGATTGAATCCCATGACCTTGCTTTCAATCAAATTGGTTCCAAGGTGTTTTTTCAGAATGATCACTTTGGTTTTGTTTGGCTAGAAGGACGATTATTTCGTTATTACAGTGAGCAAAGTGATCAGCAAATTCTAACTATGCTTCAACCCATGTCAGCGCGTGTTGATCAGTTATTCAAAAGTTTGCTGGGCTACGGTGGTGTTCTCATTATTTTATGGGGCATTCAATGGTTTATTCTACACTTTATTATACGACGTCAGTTTCGATCTATTCACCAACTTTCAAAATTAATATCGCAAAAGACTGTTAAGGATTTATCACCGATTACACCCTCAAAACCAGAACTAAAAGAACTACAACCTATTGTGCATCAAATAAACCAAATGATGGAGCGTTTAGATCGTGCAATTACTGCGGAACAACGCTTTACAGCAGATGCATCCCATGAATTAAGGTCGCCACTTTCAGCGATTCAAATGCGGTTACAACTTTTAAAACGAAAATACCAGTCTGATCATGAGGATTTGTCACAAGACTTAGAGCAGATTCTAAAAGATGTGAGTAGGGGCTCAAATATTTTAGAAAATTTACTTTTGTTGGCCAGACTTGATCCGTCTTCAACGCAAGATGTACCGATACAGTCCATAGATTTAGACCGTTTGACGAAAGAGGTTTTACATTCAGTACAACCTTTGAGCCAAGAAAAAAATATTCAGTTTAAAACTGAGTTAGGAAATCATGCGATTAAGGCAAATCCTGAGTTAATGTTTAGCTGCATTCGAAATTTAGTCGATAATGCAATCCGCTATACGCCACAGAATGGAATCGTTGATATTTTAATCAAACAAAATAATAATGAAATTCTATTTGTGATTGAAAATGAAGGTCACGGCATTGAGCAAACAGTGATTGATCGGCTGGGAGAAAGATTTTATCGTCAGTTAGGCACACGTACAACGGGCTCAGGATTAGGATTATCAATTTGCCGTAAAATTGTCGAATTACATCAAGCCGAGATTGTATTTAAGAAATCGAAGTTAGGTGGTTTAAAAGTTGAAATAAAATTTCATTAAAACCAATTGTCTATAAAGTTGAAGAAATAAAATTAAAGAAGCAGTATGCGCTGATTCATACTGCTTAGTTCCACGATTATTATTATCAAATTTTAGAATTTTTATTTTGTCAAAATGAGTCGATTATTTCGTGTGAGACGAAGGCGATATTCTTCTCCTGCATGCATGATGCGAATTTCTCTGCCTAGAGCAAATAGATTATTTGAGTGAAGCATTGGTAATGCTTGGTGGTTTTCGTTATTACGTGTGAATAAGCTAAATGGTGCGTTCATTCCTTGGACTCCGTGGTATGTGGTGAACGATTTAAATGATAATCATTATCGAATAGAGCTGTCAACGATAATTTTTCTCATTTATAAAAAAACATAAAATGCTTACAATTAAGCACTCATTTTTTGAAAGATAATCATGTCAAAAAAAACTCTTAATGTTTCTATAGCGTTGTTATTCCACAAAAATCAAGTTCTTGTCGGGTGGAGAGAAGTCTCTTTACATCAGGGGGATAAAGCTGAGTTTCCTGGAGGAAAAGTGGAGTTAGGTGAAACTCCTGAACAAGCTTGCAAGCGTGAAGTTCAAGAAGAGGTGGGAATTTTTCTAGATCATGTCTATTTATTCGATATTATTACGCATGAATATGAAGATCTAATCGTAAAATTGCACATTTATCAGGCTTATGTAGATCAGTCTCTACTAGATCATATTGAAAGTCCTTGGACATGGCATGATCGTTCAGCACTAACCATTTTGAATTTTCCTAAAGCCAATGATGCCATTGTTAAACGACTACTCTGGCCGAATAAAATTGCAATAAAAAATATAGATCGTCTCGATACAACCATTGATCTTAATCAAGTTAGCTATTTGAGAACTGAAAATGCTTTAGATTTTGCGCTGCAACTCAACCAGTATAATCAACTGGATCAGCTCATTATCAATCGTGATGTGTGGATGGGATTATCAGAATCAAATCAGAAAAAAGTATTTGCCGTACAATTTAAACATGATCAGTTGATGCAATTAAATTCTGATTCATTTATGGAGGAATGGAAGGGCATTAAACGCATCGCATCCTGTCATGACCATTCTAGTGTCAGTCGAGCTGTAGCGTTAGGTTTTGATGCAATATTTTTAAGTCCAGTACTGTGTACAACATCGCATCCTCAGCAAGCACCCTTAGGTTGGACGCAGTTTGAATTGTTATCAAAAGATATACATATACCAGTTTATGCGCTAGGCGGTATGAAGCCTGAATTATTAGATCAGGCCATACAACATGGAGCTTATGGAATTGCTGGTATTCGTGCTTTTTAAAGGCATTAAAAAAGCAAAACTCATGCTTACATCAAAATTTCTTGATTTGGTTTTGTGCTTCTTGGATGAGTTTTTGATTTTTTTGGAGTTGACCTGATTTCAAAATAATTTGCCAAAGTTGTCGCTTCATCGTTGCTGTTTGAGCATAACTGAGACCTCGTTTTGCCAATGATTCAGCATTTTTTGCCTCATTTTTTTGATTGGCAATCATCGCGAGATACATATAGGTCTCTGCAGATTGAGGGGCAAGTCTTTGTGCTTGGAGTGCGGCTTTCTCAGCTTCACTCCATTTTGCTTGACGAAATGCATGATGGGTTTGTTGCATTAGATTTTTAAATGCGGGAAGTTGGCGGCCATCATCGAATTTTTGAGTTGAGCTTTTCTGTTCAGGAATAACAATTTGTAATTGTTCCCGTTTAATCTTGGGTCGATCATAAGGCGTAATTTTAATACCATCGGCATCTTTTTGAGATGGTGTTGTTTTAGTCTCAGCTTGTTTAGGTTTCTGAGACGGTTGTGAGTTTTGAGGGGAGGTTAAAGTTTGGCAACCGCCTAAGAGTAATATGCTGGCGAATAGTACGCTAAAATTCAGTTTTGTCATTAACCTTAACTCCTCCTAAACTTATTTTAAGGATTATAACTTCCACTCGAAAGTACTCGAGTGGCATTCGTATTTAAATCCCGTTCCATTTCTGTTTCGCTCTCACGAATATATTGGTCGATGCTGTCTTCTGCTGGAATTTCTTCTGCATTCGTTTCAGGAACGTAAGTCGGCTCTACTTGGTAGTGTGGTAAGCCACATGCTGTTGCGCGACGAGGAACAGTATATTTAAGTATCGGTACATAGAGCGCACCTTGACAACCTTGTGCTGAAAGCTCACCGCTATTTGAGTCAATCCAATGCCACTGTACTTCATCAGGTTGACGTAAATTGACAGGTTTTTGCTTCAGTTGCTTCATTACGTTGGTCCACACGGGTAAAGCGCCAGATGAGCCCGTTAAGCCTGTCACTTTATTATCATCTAATCCAAGCCAGACAACTGCCAAATGATTACCTGAATACCCCGCGAACCACGAGTCCCTTGTATCATTGGTCGTACCTGATTTACCCGCTAGATTTAGATTCGGAGCGAGGCCGTTATAAGCAGCACGTCCTGTACCTGCCGACATCACACGTTGTAATCCGTAATTTAAAATATAAGCAGCCGATGGGTCGATCGTTTGTTGAACATTTAAACTGTAGCGATTAATGAGCTGCCCATTGGTATCAACAACTGTTCGGATAGATTTTGTAGGATATTTAAACCCTCCAGTTGCAAAGTTGCCATAAATATTCATGATTTCCATAGGCGACATTTCAACAGCCCCTAAGAAAATCGATGGGTAATTTGGAATAGGTGAAGTCACGCCAAACTTCATTAAATGATTGGTAAATGAAGAAAGTCCAAATTCTTGTCCTAAGCGAACTGTAGATAGGTTATACGAATTGGCTAAAGCTTGAACCATTGGGACGTAACCATACGAAGTTCCGCTATAATTTTTGGGTGTCCAAGTCTGATTGCGATCGACTGGCACACTAATTGGCGAGTCTTCGATTGCCGTCGCCCAGTTATAACGACCAGATTCCAAAGCAGTTAGGAAAATAACAGGTTTTAATAATGAGCCTACCTGACGTTTTGCATCAACTGCGCGGTTAAAACCTGTGAAGTCAGATACTGAACCTACGGCTGCAATCAATTCACCATTTTCAGGGTGAGAAACTAATACCGCGCCTTGAAGCTCTTTCAAGCGTGCAGGATTGGTCTTAGACAGTCTTGATACTGAATCTGTAAATGATTTTTGTACTTTGATTTGTGCGATTGGATCTAATGTGGTGAAAATTCGAAGACCTTGTTTCGTTAAATCGCTTTCTTGGTATTCTGTTTTGAGTTGACGACGAACGATGTCTAGGAAATCAGGGAAGCGAGCTGGGCCTAAAGTCGGTTTTTTAATCACGTTTAAAGGTTTAGCTGACTCAGTTTCATATTGCTCTTCAGTCAAATATCCCATGACTAACATATTGTTTAGAACAACATTACGGCGTTTTAATGCACTTTCAGGATTTCTCCAAGGATTGTATAAGCTAGGACCTTGAACGAGTCCGACAAGGAAAGCCTGTTGCGCTATACTCAATTCTCTAAGTGGTAAACCAAAATAAAATTGAGACGCTAAACCATAGCCATTGATCGAGTAATTACCATTTTGTCCTAAATTAACTTCATTCAAATATGCTTCCAGAATTTCATCTTTGTCATAATGAAACTCAAGCAACAAAGCCATAAAGGCTTCATTTACTTTACGTTTGATTGTACGTTCAGGGGTCAAATAAAAGTTTTTAACCAATTGCTGCGTGAGTGTAGAACCACCTTGACGCTTACCACCAGTAACGTTGCTTACAACTGCGCGTGCTGTACCACGAAACGAGACGCCGTGATGGTGATAGAAGTTACGGTCTTCAGTGGCAATAAGCGCTTGAATTAAAGGTTTAGGAACACGATTGAGTTTAATGAGAACACGGTCTTCGTTGTGTTGAGGGTAGATTCCCCCAACTAACATTGGTTCTAGACGGGCAATCCCCGTACTCGATGGTTTTGTTGCTTTAATCTCTGAAATTTGACTAGCGCCAAAACTGACTTGGAGGATTTGTTCTGGTTCTACACTATCACCAAAATCGAAACCACGCGTGTGGACATAAATGGTATTACCTTGAACCAAAAAATTACCTGGCTTGGTATAGTCTTCAGCGTTTTTATAACCCAACAGACCTAGCTCTTGAATGAAGTTTTGTTGCTCAACGGGTGCATTAGCATAAACTTCCAAGGGACGTGCATATACTTTCGCTGGAATATCCCAACGATTGCCTTCAAATTTATCGCGAATAATATTATCTAAACGGATTAGATAAATACTAAAAGCCACAAATGCAGAAATCACCAGCACTGAGAAAATCAATGCAATTAAGCCAATACCACGTTCAAACTTCATAGATCAAAAAGCAAAACTCTGTTTTATTGCGCTCATCATGCGAAGCTTTTTTATAATTTGCAATAATTAAACTGTGAATTTATGCCTTTTTTAGATAAATGTAATGATTTATCTAATTCAATATTAAGGAGAAAATTAAGATTTTAAGTTGGGGAAATGTGAAATTATTCGTGAAATTCATAACATGAAACAGGCTTGAAATATGTAAGTCACAGAATGATGATGATATGATACTCAACAATTCATCTGGAGCCGTAGCATACGTGCAACTTTCAGCAAAGTCATTTCGTAATATTGGATTAATTGGACGACCAGATAAATCATCTGTGGTTGAGACTTTAAGTCTAATTCATGACCATTTGATTAGTTTAGGTTTGCATCCAGTTTTTGATTCAGAAACCGCTAAATTGGTCCCTTATAAAAATTCGCAAACGGTCAGTCGAGCTTTATTGGGTGAAGTTACAGATTTGGTGATTGTCGTAGGTGGTGATGGTTCATTGCTTCAAGCGGCTAGATCTTTAGTGAAATACAATACTCCCGTCATCGGGGTAAACCGTGGGCGTTTAGGTTTCCTAACAGATATCAAACCGACAGAAGTGTTATTTAAATTAGATCAAGTCTTGAAAGGTGAGTTTCAGCTAGATCGCCGTTTTTTATTAGAAGTCGAAGTTCGTAGTAAAAATGAACTGATTTATGATGCAATAGCATTGAATGATGTGGTTCTGCATTCAGGTAAGTCAGTCCATATGATTGAGTTTGATCTTCATATTGATGGTCAATATGTTTATCGCCAACACAGTGATGGTTTGATTGTATCGACACCTACGGGTTCAACAGCATACGCACTTTCTGGTGGCGGTCCAATTTTGCACCCAAGTATGGATGCGATCGCGCTAGTGCCAATGCACCCGCATACGCTTTCTTCTCGTCCGATTGTGGTGGGTGGTCAAAGTGAAATTAAAATTCAAATTTGTAAGAATCGAGTGTTGCCAATGGTGAGTGCTGATGGGCAACACAGTGTTTCTTTAAATGAAGGTGATTGGTTGCATATTCGCAAACATCCTTTCAAACTTACTTTATTACATCCACCTGGATACGACTTTTATATGGCATGTCGTACCAAACTAGGATGGAATCAAGATTACGATTCATTTCATCAGCAGGACTAAACATGAATATTGAACAAATGTTATCAGTTTTGGATGCAGACATCGTTGCTCGTTTAAGAACTGCCGTTGAAATCGGTAAATGGCCAAACGGTGTAGCTTTAACTCAAGAGCAGCGTCAGATTTCAATGCAAGCAGTCATTGCTTGGGAAGCTAAAAATCTGCCAGAAACAGAAAGATCAGGGTATATTGATAAAGGTCATAAAGAGGAAGGTGATGAATGTGATTCACATGTTCCAGAGCCAGAATTTCAACCTATACGTTTTGTATAATCTTCTATGTTAAAAAAGACACCTGATAGTGTCTTTTTTTAATCCGAATTTAAACTCGATGACGTGACTGCCAGTATTCTTGAGCCAAGGTCTGTGCTTGTGTAAATGTTTCAGCCACATTCATAGTGTAGATTGCGATTGCCATAGTTTCAATAACAGCCACCTCTCCATAGCTATGGTGGGCATCACCTAACCATACGGCATTGAAAGTATCTAAGTTCAACTCTTCTTCAATTGCTGAACGATCAGCTGTGAGTTTCGGAAGTTCAAGCTCATACAGTTCACCGTCTCGTATACCGCAAATTAAGGTTTTTGCATCTGGGTTTCGTTCAAATTCACCGCCTTCACCTTTAATCACCGCACTGTTAACGTAACCTAATTTGGCAGCAGTCTGTTGATGAGAACTGCGATACGCAGGGTGAAATATCGCTTGCAAAGTGGCTTTGGCATTGAAGGGATTGATGAGTCGTGAAAGCGTATGAATGGGTGAGCGTAAGCCCATGATATTGCGTAATGCAATTAAATCACTCAAGGTAGGTGAAATGACTTCGAGTGGTATATAGGCAAAGTTATGCTGATTCAGTTCTGATGCCACTTCGTTTTCATTTTGACAAATGGTATAACCTAAATACTGTAAAACTTGTTCTGTATATAATCGATTGATGGTATGTCCAGAAGCCCCATGCATTACAATACGATGACCATGTTTTGCTAAGGTTAACGCCGATAAGATAAACCACGGATAGTGTTTGCGTTTCCCCGCGTAAGAAGACCAGTCTAGGTCGACATCAATAGCTCTAAATTTAAGTTGATCACGAGTCGCTTGCACAAAGCCAGCCAGTTCATCTACAGATTCTTCTTTCACTCGTAAAAGCATTAAAAAAGCACCCAGCTGAACGTCTAATACCTCATTTTTTAAAATCATCTCAAATGCTTGATAGGCTTCTTCATAGGTCAGTGATCGCGCACCATTTTTTCCTTTGCCAAGAATACGAACAAATTGCGCAAATGGATGTTCAAAGTCTTTATATAAATTACGTTTTGTATTCATGATCAATGCAGTTGGATGTTCTTAATGACATTGTAACGTGGAATGATGCTTCGAATAAAAGCTAAATATCAAATTCAATGATCAAGCATTATTTTTAGCTTTTGAGACTGACCAAATTGTATGAATTTTCAAGCGCTTTTGTCCATGACAACTGGAAAAAAACGGGATAGCATGAAAACTTATAAAAAAATGAAGTGTAAGGAACACAAGAATGTTGGCATATGATGCAGATTTAGAATTATTCCGTGATAATTTCAAACGTTTTATGAGTGAGCACGTTGCTCCTTATTATGAGCAGTGGGAACGCGAAGGAAAAATGCCACGTTCAGTGTGGAATGCACTTGGTGAAAATGGCTTCTTGTGCGTAGATGTTCCTGAAGAATATGGTGGTTATGGTGTTCCAACAGAATATTCTTTAATGTTGGTTGAAGAGTCGGCACGTGCAGGTTATAGCGCATTATCGACAGGTATTTCATGTCACTCAGAAATTGCAGCACCATATATTCTACATATCGCGAACGAAGAACAAAAAAAATACTGGTTGCCAAAAATGGTTTCTGGTGAAGTGGTCGGGGCAATTGGAATGACAGAGCCAGGTGCTGGTTCTGATTTACAAGCCATCCGTACGAATGCCATTTTGAATGGTAATCATTATGTTTTGAATGGCTCTAAAACTTTTATTTCAAATGGTCAGCATGCAGACTTGGTTGTGCTTGCCGTTAAAACAGATCCTCAGGCACGTGCTAAAGGCGTCTCACTTCTATTGGTTGATACTCATTTAGAAGGGTTTAAAAAAGGCACAAATCTCGACAAAATCGGTTTGCATTCCCAAGATACTTCGGAACTCTTTTTTGACAATGTCAAAGTTCCAGCTGATCAGCTTTTAGGTCAAGCGGGTCAGGGATTTGCATATTTGATGCAAGAATTACCACGTGAACGGACAGCGATTGCTGCGACAGCATTAGGAGCAATTCGAGGTTCAATCGATGTGACAGTTCAATATGTCCAAGAACGTCAGGCTTTTGGTCAAAAAATTGGACAATTCCAAAATTCTCGTTTTGTTTTAGCACAAGCGAAAATCGATGAACTGGCTACAGCCGCGTTTTATAATCAAAACCTAGCATTGTATAAAGAAGGGAAATTGGATGTTGAAACAGCAGCTGCATTAAAAAGTTTCAGTACAGATATGCAAATGAAAGTGGCGGATAATCTACTGCAACTCTTTGGTGGCTATGGCTATATGACGGAATATCCTATTTCACGCTTCTTTGTGGATGCACGTATTCAACGAATCTACGGCGGAACCAACGAAATCATGAAAGAAATCGTAGCACGTGGCATGCTAGGACGTTAATTTTTATCCGTATTTACATCTCGCTTGAGGAATACAAGCGAGATGTATTCGAATGTGTTTTCAATTTTAAAACTTATAGAACGAACTGATTTTAAAAAAAAAGATTAAAGCTATCCTATTCAATGTTCTTGTCTTTTTTCTAATTTATAGCGCGTATTGGATTGATGATTATTTCAACTGTATATTTTTAAGTCTTATTGCCATAAAGTTTGGTTGCTTAACATTTGAAAGCTAACTATTGTTATACTGTTTACATAACTGATTCTGTAAGGCGACATTACAATGATCAACGATGATCAAAACACGACGAATTCTTTAGACTTAGCTAAAATCCGCGAAGATATCGACTCAGTAGATCAACAACTCCAACAACTGATTAACCGTCGAGCACGACTTGCTGAAGCTGTAGCAAAAGCAAAATTTGCTTCTGAAGAAAATCCAATGTTTTATCGTCCTGAGCGTGAAGCACAAGTTTTGCGTAATGTGATGGAGCGTAATGAAGGTCCTTTATCTGACGTGACGATGGCGCGTTTGTTTAGAGAAATTATGTCTGCGTGTCTTGCTTTAGAAGCACCACAAAGCATTGCTTTCCTTGGTCCAGTAGGAACTTACACCCATTCGGCAGTACTGAAGCATTTTGGACATGATGCGGTTGTGCGCCCACTTCCTACAATTGATGAAGTGTTCCGTGAAGTCGAAGCAGGCAGTGCACATTATGGTTTAGTTCCTGTTGAGAACTCATCCGAAGGTGTGGTTAACCACACGCTTGATTGTTTTAAAGCGTCACATTTAAATGTGATTGGTGAAGTTGAATTACGTATTCATCATCAATTTTTGATTTCTTCAAATACGCGTAAAGACAGCATTAAACAAATCTATGCGCATCAACAAACTTTAGCTCAATGTCGTGGCTGGCTCGATGCTCATTATCCAGGTGTTGAACGTGTGGCTTTGAGTTCGAATGCTGAAGCTGCTCGCCGTATCCGTAATGAATGGCATTCTGCGGCAATCGCATCTGAAACAGCTGCGAGCTTATATGATTTAGAAATCTTACATAGCAATATTGAAGATAATCCAGAAAATACAACACGCTTCTTAGTTATTGGGCGTGAAAAAGTACCACAAAGTGGTAATGATAAAACTTCTTTATTGATCTCTGCACATGACCGTGCAGGTGCGTTATTAGAAATTTTAGCGCCGTTCGCTAAACATAACATTAGCTTGACCAGTATCGAAACAAGACCTGCTTTGCCTGAAAAATGGGCTTATGTATTCTTTATCGATTTAGAAGGGCATATCGAACAAGAGAACGTACGTGCGGCTGTCGAAGAAATTCGTCCATTAGTCAAAGAAATCCGTGTTCTTGGTTCATACCCAATTGCGGTACTTTAAAAAGAGTTGAAACTTAGATATGTCTCAACCTTTATTTAAAAAAGTTGCATTTATTGGGCTAGGATTGATTGGATCAAGTTTAGCACGTGTCATTCAAGCACATGGTCTTGCTGAAAATGTTGTGGCATCTACGCGATCTGTTCAAACGTTAGAAGATGCTAAAGCTTTAGGTTTGATTAGTGAAGGATATGCTGATGCCAAAGATGCAGTGGTTGATGCAGATTTAATTGTTCTTGCTTTACCCGTGAGAGCTACACAATCTGTATTGAACTCGATCAAATCTGTGATTACTCCTGATACTATAATTACAGATGTGGGCAGTACCAAAGGCAATGTGGTTGAGGCTGCAATTGCGGTTTTTGGTGAGCATTTACCCGCAGGTTTTGTTCCAGGGCATCCAATAGCTGGTGCTGAACATACTGGTGTTCATGCAGGTAAAGTAGATTTATTTGCTAACCACAAAGTGATATTAACGCCGTTAGCAACAAGTGCTGAGTGGGCAGTGCAAAAACTGATTCAGTTATGGCAAGCTGCTCAAGCTGAAGTAATTTGTATGGATGTGGAAAAGCATGATGAGGTGCTTGCGCATACAAGTCATCTGCCACATTTAATGGCATTCAATTTGGTTGAGCAACTTGCAAATCGTGAAGATAATCTGGACATTTTCCGTTATGCAGCAGGTGGTTTCAGAGACTTTTCTCGCATTGCGGCGAGTGATCCACAAATGTGGCATGACATATTCTTTGCCAATAAAAAAGCGATTTTGAATGCTGTTGATGGATTTGAGAACCAATTGGCTCATATTCGACAGCTCATTGAAAACGAAGATTCAAAAGCACTCATGGGATTGCTTGGACATGCTCAAGCAGCACGCCAACATTTTAACCATATGCTTGCCAAGAAACCTTTAATGGAGAACAAAACTGTGACACAGCAATTTACTATTCTGCCGGGTGCTAAATCATTTACTGGAAAATTTAGCGTGCCAGGTGACAAATCTGTGTCACACCGTTCAATCATGTTTGGTGCGATCGCTGAAGGTACAACACATGTTACTGGTTTCTTAGAAGGTGAAGATGCCTTAGCAACACTTCAAGCATTCCGTGATATGGGTGTAAATATTGAAGGTCCAAAAAATGGTGAAGTCACGATTCATGGTGTAGGAATGTATGGCCTTAAAGCTCCAGCAAGTGAGCTTTATATGGGTAACTCTGGGACTTCGATGCGTCTTCTGTCAGGGATGTTGTCTGCGCAAAAATTTGACTCAGTAATGACTGGTGATGCATCGTTGAGCAAACGTCCTATGGAACGTATTGCAAAGCCACTCCGTGAAATGGGTGCTCAAATTCAAACAACAGGTGAGCGTGGCACACCGCCAGTATCGATCACAGGTAATCAGCAACTTAAAGGTATTCATTACGATTTACCGATGGCTTCTGCACAAGTGAAGTCTGGCATTTTGCTCGCTGGTTTATGGGCAGAAGGTGTAACGTCGGTGACTGAGCCAGAACCTACACGTGATCACTCTGAGCGTATGTTACGTGCATTTGGGTATGATGTGAAAACTGAAGGTAACCGTATTTCTTTAAAAGGTGGTGGTAAGTTAGTTGGCACGAATATTCAAGTGCCTTCAGATATTTCATCTGCTGCGTTCTTTATGGTGGGTGCTGCCATTACTGAAAATTCAGATGTAACACTTGAGGCAGTGGGTATTAACCCTACTCGTACTGGTGTGATCGAAATTTTGAAGCAAATGGGGGCTGATATTTCAGTCGAGAATGAACGAATTGCAGGTGGTGAACCAATCGCTGATATTCGAATTCGTGGCACTCGTACTTTGAAAGGAATCCACATGCCTGAAGATCAAGTACCTTTAGCGATTGATGAATTCCCAGCATTATTTATTGCTGCAGCTTGTGCTGAAGGTCAAACAGTGTTAACTGGTGCAGCTGAACTTCGTGTAAAAGAGTCTGATCGAATCCAAGTGATGGCTGATGGATTGAAAACAATGGGTGTTGATTGTACGCCTACGGAAGACGGTATTATTATTGAAGGTAAAGGTAAGTCTGGTGATTGGTCTGCTATCTTTACAGGTGGTGAAATTGAGTCACATCATGATCATCGTATTGCCATGAGTTTCTCCATTGCGGGTCTGCGTACTTCAGGCGCAATTAAAATTGTGGGAACTGAAACCGTTGCAACAAGTTTCCCAACATTTACTCAACTCACTGAACAAGCGGGTTTATCTATTCAAGTTAGTGAATAATACGACCAAAGATTTGTATATTTCTTTTCAAACAGCCAAGCAAAAGCTTGGCTGTTTTGTTTATATTGCTTATTCTAATTCTATATAATTAAAAAGCCTTTGGATGAGGAAATGAAAAAATTACAATTTTTAGTTGATCAAACGAAATACGCTAAGGCTCATTCAAGTCATTCTCATGATAATGCACAAACTTACGTTACAGCATTGTTATCTGAACAGTTGGTGCAACATGGATTTTACACTCAAACTACGAATCCGCATGAATTAGAAGTCAGTGTCTCTGATCACCCAATCGCTTTAGGGGTGAACTGTAATCAACCAGATGGCGAAGGACATTTTGTATGTGAAATAAGTGCGCATGCAGATGAGGAACAGGATTGGTTCCAAAAAATTGAGACGCAGAGTGTGATTAAACAACTTGCGCAAGCAGTAGAGCAGACATTAAGAGAAGATGAGTCATTCCAGTCGCTAGAATGGAAATCTTAACGAGGAATAAAACAAACCCAATGTAAAGAATCTACACTGGGTTTTTCTGAAACACGTAATATTTATATTAAGCCGTAAGGAAGCGAGTGATCGCGACGCGAAGTTGCTTCAAATAACCTGTGAAGAAGTGATTAGCACCAGGTAGCACTGTAATAATATGGCGTTGAGGCTTTGCCCATTCAATTAAATCGGATAATAAAGTGACTTCATCTGCCTCACCATGAATAAACAGGATATCACCTTTAATTGCCGGAGTAACATAGTGACGGATACCAGCAACTGTGGCTGTTGGTAAACCACATAGAATGACTTGTTCAGGTTGAATTTCTTGAGGTAGTGCATGATATGCCTTCGCCATAACGTGTGCACCAAAACTAAAGCCTCCAACGTAGAAAGGCAATGTAAGGTGTTTTGCACGTACTTGACGAATGACTTCTAAAATATCTTCTGTTTCACCAAATCCTTCATCGTGAACCCCTTCACTTTGACCTGATCCACGGAAACTTGGACGATAAACGATATAACCACGCTCAAGGAACATTTGAGCTAGCAGAGTGGGAACTTTGTGCTGAGGAGTACCACCTTGAAGCGGGTGAGGGTGACAAACGACCGCAAATCCTTTTACTTCAGACTGAGGATAATCTACAAAAACCTCAATTTTGCCAACAGGGCCTTGAATGAACATTTGTTCAGACATAAAAATACCGATTAACGTGCAGGAGAATCGTATATTTTAACGTCAATAATTAAAAAAAACACAATTGGAAATAAAATAAGTCTACTGTTATAGTTTGATTAATTGTTTTTTGATCAGGTTTCTATGTTTGCCTTAATTTCTCCTGCTAAGACATTAGATTATGAGTCTACACTTCCAACTGATGAACATACTTTACCAAGATTGCTTGACCACTCACAACAGCTTATAGACGTAAGTCGTAAATTGTCTGCTTCAGAAATCGCCAAATTAATGAGTGTAAGTGAAAAAATTGCGAATCTGAACGTGGAACGCTTTAGAGATTGGCAATCAGACTTTGATTTATCAAATTCACGCCAAGCAATCTTTGCTTTTAAGGGCGATGTTTATACAGGTCTGGATGCGTATTCGCTTACGCAAGCTGATTTAGAATATGCTCAATGCCATTTAAGAATGCTATCGGGTCTCTATGGATTACTTCGACCACTGGATTTGATGATGCCTTATCGTTTAGAAATGGGCACGAAATTAGCAAATCCACGCGGTCACAATCTTTACGAATTTTGGGGAGATGAAATTACCCAATTGATCAACCAAGATTTATCAGAAGCCAAGAGTGATTTATTGGTCAATATCGCATCCGATGAATATTATAAATCGGTGAAAGAAAGCAAAATTGAAGCTGAAATTATCAAGCCCGTGTTTTTAGACCAGAAAAATGGGAAATATAAAGTGATAAGCTTCTATGCTAAAAAAGCGCGTGGATTGATGGCACGTTATATTATCGAAAATAAACCTAATACTGTGGATGATCTTAAATCATTCAATACAGACGGCTATTATTTCGATGCTGAAAGTTCTTTGAAAGGTGAGCTCATTTTTAAACGTGATGAGCAGGCGGCTTAAAAATAAATAGGCGGTAGCGGGGCCAGGTGTCTGATGATTGATTCATACTTAAACCAGTTGAGAAGATACTGGGCGGCTACTGCACAACACCTTGAACTATCCTCAGAGGATTCCATATCAATTCTTGATAGATTAGAAGTTCATTACAGTGAGCCTCATCGTCACTATCATACAGTGCAGCATATCGTTGAATGTATCGATCACTTACAATTGGTTCTACCAAATTTAAAAGATCCTTTATCAGTCTCTATAGCTCTTTGGTTTCATGATGTCATTTATGAGCCTAAGGCACACGATAATGAACAACAAAGTGCTGATATGATGCTGAACATCATATCTCCCCACATGGAGATGAGGAGATGTGAGAAAATTTATCAGTGGATATTAGCGACCAAAGAGCATCGTGCTTCAGTTGATTCAGACCTTAACTATTTACTTGATATTGATCTTGCAATTCTCGGTTCAAACGCCAAACGTTTTGAAGAATATCAGCAGCAAATTCATCAAGAATTCAGTTGGGTACCCTCTGAAATTTATACATTAAAACGAAATGAAGTTCTTAATAGCTTTTATCAAATAGAATCCATTTATAAAACAGCATATTTTCTTGACACTTTAGAAAATCAAGCCAAACAAAATTTAGAACGAGCATTAGTTAGCTGATTTGAAAGCAGTTAATGCGCGCTGTCGACTCATCTTTAAATCAACAATAGGTTTTGGATAATTGAGTTTAAGATTCGGATTTTTAGCGTAAGGCTCATGAATGATTTTCGCATCAAGATGAGCTAATTCAGGTACCCATTTGCGAATATAATCACCTTGACTATCAAATTTTTGTGATTGACTAATGGGGTTGAAAATACGGAAATAAGGTACAGCATCTGTACCTGTTGAAGCACACCATTGCCAGCCACCATTATTTGCCGCTAAATCTCCATCAATCAAATGTTGCATAAACCATTGTTCGCCTTTACGCCAGTCGATGAGCAAATTCTTACTAAGGAACATGGCGACAATCATTCTGACACGATTGTGCATCCAACCTGTTTGAAGCATTTGACGGATTCCAGCGTCCACAATTGGAATACCCGTTTGTCCAAATTTCCAAGCATTTAATTCATCGGGTGCATCACGCCATGGCACATTAGACGTATTTAAATTGAATGGTTGATATTTCGATAATCTTGGAAAATCAAATAGGATGTGTTGATAAAATTCTCGCCATAATAACTCATCTAACCAAGTTTGTTGACCATCAGAGTAGAGATGAAAATTGCCGTTTGAGCGACTAAAAATTGCAGCCAAACATTGTCGAATCGAAATAATTCCTAGATTTAAATACGGTGATAATTGACTGGTTGCATCAATGTTTGGAAAGTCGCGTTGTTGTTTGTACGTCTCTAAATTCTCGTCAACAAATTTCTCGAGCATTTGTAGTGCAAATGACTCTCCAACAGGCCATTGATATTTAATCTGAGCATCAGGATAAAAATCATGTATCGATGGAATTTTGGAAGTATGAAAGCGTTGTATAAGCTCATGAGGCTGTACTTTCGGTACAGCGAGTGGTTGAGGAACAGAGATATTCAAGATTTCATAGCATGCACGTTTATAAGCACCAAAAACTTGATAAGGCTGGCGACTCTTATTGCGAATTGATCCAAGTGGGAAAATTGTGCGGTCATGATAATACTCGACAGTCACTTGATGCGATTCTAATAAGGTCTGGACTTGCGCATCACGATGTAACTCATTCACGCCGATTTCAATGTTGGCGTGTATCGCAGTAATTTGATATTTATTTGCGAAAGTTAATAATCTAGCTGGTACATCGTCCCATTGGGTAACGATTTCCACCACAAGTGGGATATTGAATTGCTTTAACTCACTTTCAAGTGATTTAAGTTGGCGAAGATAAAAGTCAATTTTAATCACTGCATCATCATGCAATTTCCATTGTTGAGGCGAAAGTATCACCACCGCACAAGTATTCCCATGCCGGTTTGCCTCCATTAACGCCGTGTTATCCCTAACTCTTAAATCCTGACGAAACCAAATGAGATTCATATGATTAATATCCAAATATCCTCAGGAAATTATAAGAATTTGAATCATTTAAATCGTTAAGCATTGTAATTTTTTGCATAAAAAAAAGGCGAAGCAGAAGCTTCACCTTTTTGTCCTAAAATCCGTAGATCTTAGTGGTGGTGACCACCTACACCGTGAACGTGACCGTGATCTAACTCTTCTTGAGTTGCTTCACGGATTTCAACGATTTCAACATCAAATGTTAAGTCTTGACCAGCAAGCGGGAAGTTAGCATCAACGATTACGTTTTCGCCTTCAACCGCTTTAACAGTCACAATTTGAACGCCATCATCAGTTTGCGCTTGGAATTGCATACCAGCTTCGATGTTGTCTACGCCTTGGAACATTTGTTTAGGTACTTCTTGAACTAAATCAGTGTTGTACTCACCATAAGCTTCAGCAGCAGGAATCGTTACTGTAAATTTGTCACCAGTCGTTTTACCTAACATTGCTTTTTCTAAGCCAGGGATAATGTTGCCAGCGCCTTGCAAATATGCAAGTGGTTCACCTTGAGATTGATCGAGAGTTTCACCCTCTGCATTAGTCAATTTATAGTTAAATAAAACCACAAGGTCATTTGCAATAACTGTCATGTTAATGATCCATTCAAATATTTTAAGGGTACATCATAAAGTGAAAACCAATTTTTGTAGACAATTTTCTAAAAAAAATGCAGTTTCGATAATTTATAACGCTTAAATATTACATTGGGGCGTCTTTTAGATTTTTCAATGCAATTTGATTTTAGGTGCTATTTTTCTGGTCACAAAATCTTTGGCTGTGAGTAACCCTGCCTGTGCATAACCATAAATCGTGGCTTGATGCAGTCGGTAAAGCGATACATACATCGACTTCGCCACAAATCCTTGAACATTGACCTGACCAAGTAATTCACCAACTGCTTTATTCTCACTTAAAGATACAAGTGAGCCTTTGTCAGAAAAATTGAACATCGGTTGTGATTTCCCTGAAATTCGCGCTTTCATTGCATCAACGAGGAAAGCAGCCTGTTGACTTGCAACTTGCGCACGCGGTCCTAAAGCTGTTTCACGGGCATCTAGAATACAGTATGCGCAATCACCGAATGCAAAAACATTCGGATCTGCTTTTGTTTGGAGTGTTGCAAATACGTGTAAGCGACCCATACGATCTTTTTCGAAGCCTTCTAGGTTTTGAATCACTGCTGGAGTTTTAATGCCTGCAGCCCAAACTTTTAATTGTGCTGGAATTGAACTTCCATCATTAAAGTAAATTTGATCAGCATCCACTTTTTCGACACGCTTAGACGTTAAAATATCCACATTCATGCGCTTAAGCTGCTTAGTGCTGTGGTCTGACATTTTTTCAGAAAGAGCCGGTAGAATACGATCCGCGCCTTCAATTAGTGAAATTTTGACGTTTTTAGGATCAATTTTATTAAGTCCATATTTAAAGAAGTTTTGTTTGGCTTGAACTAATTCCGCTGCAAGCTCAACGCCAGTTGCACCTGCACCTATAATGCCAATATGCAGCTCACGATGGTCATTATTATTTTGAGCTTCGATATAAAGATGAAGTAGATGCTGCTGGAACTGTTCAGCCTGTTTTGGATTATCTAAATAGTGACAATGTTCTTGCACACCTGAAGTATTGAAATCATTGGAAACCGAACCAACCGCCAGAATAAGAGTGTCATAACTTAGCGTTAAATGATCAGTCGATTGGTCATAGGTCGATGCAACAGGTTTGAGCAATTGAATGGTCTTGGCTTCACGATCTAATTGTTCGAATTTACCCAATACAAACTCATAATGATGCTTCGCAGCATGACCAAAATAATTTGTTTCTTCATCACTAGGGCTCAACGTACCTGCTGCAATTTCGTGTAAAAGTGGTTTCCAGATATGTGTGAGCTTTTGGTCCACTAATGTAATTTTTGCTTTTTTCGATTTGCCCAGCGTGTCACCCAGTTGTGTTGCTAGTTCTAAGCCACCAGCACCACCACCCACAATGACAATATGATGAAGATTCGACATTTAATATTCCTATTTTTATAGCGTCATAAATAAAAAAGAGATGGGGTTAATATGCCATCTCTTTTTTAAAAGAATTGTTCTTTTTGTATTACAAGTTACAGATTTACAATAAAAAACTGCAATCAGTTTAAAGGATAGATTTTTGCTTGATTTGTACTGCTAGATCCAAAACTAAATAATTGTTTAAACCAATTCAAAATACTTTCAAACCATGATGCTTCATCAATTTGAAGTTCATCTTCAATCAATACCGTTTGAATGAGTCTGTTATTTTGATAGATATGAATACGTGCCAACTGCTGAATTTGCGTGATAGGTGCGGTTAATGATTGTGTTAGTAGCTCGACGTTCATATGCGTTTGAGTTTGCTGTAAAGGCTCAAGAGCTGAAGTGAATCCAAAAGCATCTGCTTGAATCAAACGATGAGTTTGATTGTCAAAATTACGCATATCAATCATTTGATTCGCGTTATACAAAGAGGTCGTCACGATACTTGGCTTTTTAGTTTCGACTTTGAACCTTTTTAAGGTAGATGCGACTACAGGGAGTTCAGCAATTAGTTGCTTATTTTTAATTGCAATTTCATTGCGTGTATAGGCATAGGATAGGTTTAAAAGTTGATGTGCGATTTCAGCGCGTTTAAAGCCACTTTGAGCACCGAGTACCACAACAATAAGTCTTCTTTGATTGAGCTCAAATTGTTGAGTTGGTCGGTTGGCTGTAAGTGCAAGGTTATAGCCTGCAGCACGAGTAAACCCTGTTTTTAAACCATCAACAGTAGCATCTTGTTTTAGTAAGATATTCGTTGCACGGTGAAAATGCTGATTGTAAGTAAAACTTTGCTGTTTCGAGTAGTCAAGGTAATCGGGTGTTTCATTGGTGAGTGCTTGTGCGAGCACGGCTAAATCATGCGCTGTTGAATAGTGCATATCCATTGTAATGCCCGCAGGATTGGCAAAGTTTGTATCTTTCATGCCAAGTGCTTTGGCTTCTTGATTCATGCGTTGAACAAATGCAGGCACTGATCCTGAAATTCGTTCAGCCAATGTGACAGCAGCATCGTTGGCAGACATGATAATTAAGCCTGCTAAAAGCTGATCAATCGTAATTTGTTGAGTCGGCTTCAGATACATCTGAGACTCATCCCATTGAACTACATTGACAACTGGTGTGGCAGTAATAACTTCATTTTTGCTAATTTTACCCGCTTGAATGTCTTTCAGCGCGATGTAAGCCACCATCATTTTGGTTAACGAAGCTGGTGCACGTTGGACATGGCTATTGTGTTCAGTAATGACTTGACCTGATTGTGGATCTAAGACAGTCCATGCTTCAGCTTCTAAACTTTCTGGTGCAACTTTGAACAAGGAAGCATGTGTGATATTTACTATAAAAAAACTAAAAATTATGAGTAGAGCAGAGTAGAGTTTCAACGGGTTTACCTATATAAGCCAATCCAATGGCATAGATCATCAAGCACACCGCATGCTATGCCTTTTTTTTCTGAAACTCTAGTCAGATTTGTAGACAATTAATACGAATCGCGCAACTCCAAGTAAAAAAATGCTAATCTAAATACAAGTTGGTTCTATAGTTTCTCAATTAAGACATTATGTTGCATTATCAGATCGAATTTGACGACTTTCGTCAGCATCTCATTCACGTTACTGTTCGTTTCGTTGCTCAACCAACTCAAGTATTGAGCTTGCCAACTTGGATTCCAGGAAGTTATCTCATTCGAGAGTTTTCAAAACATATTGAGTCTGTTCGTGCCTATGATGAAGATGGTCGAATACTCAAGATTCGTAAAAATGAAAAAAATAAGTGGCAGTTATTTAATACTGATTTTGAGCTGATTACGGTTGAGTACGACGTCTATGCATACGACCTCTCAGTACGTGGTGCTTATGTTGATGAAACACGCTTATATGTGAATCCTGCTTGTGCATGTTTAGGTTTAGAAGGACAAGAAGATAAAGCGGTAGAAGTTGAGTTATTTTTGCCAGATGAATTGAAACATTTCCAACTCGCTACAGGATTGGCATCTAAAAGTTTAGTGCGTGGTCGCTATACGCTTAAGGCAAAAAACTACGCTGAATTGATTGATGCACCATTTGAGCTTGCAGATCAAACTCGTTTTGCTTTTGAAGCAAATGGTATTCCACATGAGTTTGTGGTTTCTGGCAAACATGCGATGAATGTCGAACGTATGAAACAAGACATTGAGAAAATCTGTGCGACAGAAATATGCATGTTTGGTTCAGCACCATTTGAAAACTACACCTTTATGACCATCGCGACGGGTAACAGTTATGGTGGTTTAGAGCATCCGAACTCAACCAGTTTGATTTCTCCACGTGATGATCTACCTAAGTCCAATGAGCCTGTTGAACCTTCCGCTGATTATCAGCGATTCTTAGGTTTGTGTAGCCATGAATATTTTCATTCATGGTTGGTGAAATTTATTCGCCCTGAAAATTTTGTGAATTATGATTTAGACAAAGAAGGCTATACCTCTTTGTTATGGATTTTTGAAGGCTTTACGTCCTACTATGATGATTTGATTCTACTGCGTAGTGGTGTGATTTCTCAGGAATCTTACTTGAAGTTGTTAAAGGCGCAGATCGATCGTTATTTGCAAAATCCAGGTCGTTTTGTTCAAACTGTTGCAGAGTCAAGTTTTGATGCATGGGTCAAATTCTATCGTCAAGACGAAAACTCTAACAATGCTGGCACAAGTTACTATAACAAGGGTTGCTTAGTAGCGCTGTGTCTAGATTTAGGTCTACGTTTAAGAGGTTCAAGTCTTGATGCATTGATGCGTAAGCTGTATGAAAATGCGCAAAAGGGTATACAGGTTCATGAACGTACCATCTATGAATTATGCCAAGAATTAACAGGTGATGATTGGTCTGAACAAATTAATCATTTGATTAATACCACGGATGAGTTACCGCTTGATCAATTGTTCCCTGAATTTGGCTTAGACTATGTTTTAAAGCATGATAAATCTTTACCATTTGGTTTAAAACTTGTAGATAAACCTGAAGGTGTATTAATTCAGTCTGCTCGTCGTGATGGCGCAGGTGTTAAAGCTGGGCTTTCTGCTCATGACATTATTATCGCAGTTGATGGTTTAAAGGCGACCACTAAGCAACTCGATAAGTATGCAAAATTGGAAGGTACTTTTAATGTGCATGCTTTCCGTCGTGATGAATTAATGCAATTTGAAGTTCAATCGGGTGCTAGTGAACTCACTGAAGTAGATCTTAAGGTTTCAGATCAATCTAAAGCTGAGAAATGGCTTAAAGCTTAATTTGCCTAGGTCATAAAATTCATGAAAAACCCATGCTTAGCTATGGGTTTTTCATAACTCCAGTTCTCGTTTTAGAACTTCCAAACGCTTTTCAAATATTGTTTTGTCTTTTGAGTATTTTTCAAAAGCAATTTGAACCTTTTTTATAGATTCTTTTCTTCTGTTTATGTCGGTTTCTGAGGCGTAATTTTGACCATAATTTACCTCACTTAAATGAGCTTCTGAAACAAGTCTATGAGCAGAATCTATAGCAGTTTCAAAAGTTCTTAAAACTTCTTTAAAATCTTTATGCTTGTTCACATTTTTTTCTTGATTAAGCCACTGTTGAAGATTTATTAATTTGTCGTAGTAATACAGATTATTGAATTTATCTTCGTATTTTTGCTCTTCTAAATCAAATGAGCTGTATAATTCATGACCTTTAGCGCGGATGAGTGAGTTTTTTAATTGGTATAAGATGGTGTGATATTGATTTGAAATAATCTTGAGTTCTTCAAACTTGGATAAAGTTTCAATTGCTCTATGGAATTTATAGGCATCTTTCCATGATTCTAGGGACTTCAGTACGAAATATAGGCTGATCCAAGCTGTGATTATCCCAAGAAATTCAGCTAAAGATAAGATTTCAAGACAAATATAGTTATCACAATAGTGAGATAACTTGTTTTCATTCAATGCATAAAAGAAGTAGTAAAGAATTGATAAAAATAAAAGAAGCGTAATAGCCTTCAGGAAAGCTTTTTTTATGTTCATAAGAAATCCTTATTCTTTTGAATAGGATAATTAAACTTTTAAAATTAATAAAGAAATAAAAAAGCTCACATAATGTGAGCTAAATTTGTGTCATAAATGATCAACAAAAAACATTAGTTCCCTCGATAGGTTGAATAACCATATGAACTTAATAACAACGGAATATGGTAATGATCTAAACTACCATCAATCAAAAAAACCACTGGCACTTCTGGGAAGAAAGTACGCTTGTTGTTTGCTTTAAACCAGTCACCAGTTTTAAAAGTTACTCTGTAAACACCTTTTTGAAGATCTGTTTCAGCTGGATATAGAGCCTTGATACGACCATTTTCATCCGTTTTAGCTTCGTTGAGCTTTACCCATTTTTCACCCTGCTGCGCTTCAAGGGTAACTGCAATATTTGAGGATGGAAGACCAGTTTCTTGATTAAGCACATGAACACTTAAAGGATTTGCCAAAGTGAATGTTGAAAATGCAAAACCTGAAAGAGCAAGCGTAAATTTTTTCATAAGTATCAACTCACAATAAGCAAATAATCGAAAAAGTGTACTTAAAATGAGAGATTATTTAAGTTAATTTATGTATAAAAAAAGGATGCAATCGCATCCTTTTTACTTTTTATACAATAGCTTGAGCTTAGCGTGCGCGTCCACGTGGAGCTTTTGTATTTGGGCGAGTAGTACCATTGGTCTTACGACGTGGTTTCTCATGTTCTTCCATTTGCCAAATACGTTTAGTACCCGATTTTTTCTTAGTACCATCTTTATTGACTTTCTTATTAATCGGCTTGCCACCTGTACCGCCTGGTTTCTTCACATAAGAGCGTGAGCGGTATGGCTCTTCTGCAGGAACATTTTGAAAGTCAGGATAAAGTAATGGTTCAATTTCTCTAGTTTCGCCAGATTCAAGACCCATCTGTACTAAGTCTATTGATCCAATTTTAGTGCGAATAAGACGTAAAGTTGGGAAACCTACTGCTGCAGTCATACGTCGAACTTGGCGGTTACGACCTTCGCAAATCGAAATTTCAACCCAAGAAGTAGGTACAGAAGCACGGAAACGAACAGGAGGATCACGATCCCATAACCACTCAGGCTGTTCAACTTTTACAGCTTTTGCGGGTAGAGTCATACCGTCTTTAAGCTCTACACCTTTACGAAGCTGTTCTAAAGCCTCTTCAGTCACATCACCATCAACTTGAACCAAATAAGTTTTAAATTTCTTATTGGCAGGGTTGGTAATATACTGATTTAAACCACCATGGTCGGTTAAAAACACTAGACCTTCAGAGTCCATGTCTAAACGTCCAGCAAGACGTAAAGTCGGATCGTCAACGAAATCAGACATTGTCATATGCGCTTCGTCTTTACGAAACTGGGAGAGAACGCCATAAGGTTTATTGAGAATGACGATTTTCATATAAAAACTTCAATAATGTGCAAATAGTGAAAGGTCTGACTTATCAAGAATTTATGAACATCCTGAATTGATCTGAGGATTCGATCATTGAAGTCAAACAAAATAAATCGGGGAATTGGTGACTATTATGCGTGATTCAAAAAAGAAAGTATCGTATTGATCAAAAAAAATATGTAATTCTGACGATTTAATCGGTATAAGCAGGCTTTTATTGGTTTCTGACAAGTGCTTTTAATTTAAACAATACAATGCAAACGTCGATCAGACGCTAAAATTTAACTTAATTTAAGATATTAGGTTGTATATGAAAAAAAGGATTATCGGATCACTCATTGCAATCAGTTGGATGCTTACTGCTTGTCAGCCCCCAAATTCAGGCGCAACAGCAGGAATACAATATCCATATTTATACTGGAAACTTCAACAGCAAGCGTTGACAGAGCCGTTGGCGATACCCGTTGAAGGAGTCAAAGTAACTCAAATAGCAGATACTTGGGGGGCGGCACGTTCAAATGGTCGTACACATCAAGGAATTGATATTTTTGCCAAACGAGGTACGCCTGTATTGAGTACAACACAAGGTATTGTAAGTCGTATAGGCACAAATAGTTTGGGAGGTAAAGTCGTCTGGGTGGTTGGACCTCAGTTAAGTCGCCATTACTATGCACATTTAGATGAATATGCAGCACACATCCAAGAAGGTGACTGGGTTGAAGTCGGTGAAGTATTAGGATATGTGGGAAATACTGGCAATGCGATCAATACACCTCCGCATTTACATTATGGAATTTATTTAACGAATGGTGCTACAAATCCATATCCATATTTAAAACCAGAGGAATAAGTCTCGTTAATACAAGTAAACAAATGAGAGAGCCTTGTAAGCCTCGTAACACGTATCAATTTTAATCCTCTGAAATTTATATAGCTTACAGAATGAAAGTTACGATGCAGTATTTTGATACAGCTCTATGCTCGCAGTTTCATGCAAAAGGGTTATGGTTATTTGTACTGGTCTAATTCAAGTGAAAAAGAATTCAAGATCAGTATCAAAATCTGATAATCATGGAGATATGAAATGAGTAATCAATACAATCAAGATCAAAATGAGCAACAGCAACAAAATCACCAGCAACGTCAACAAGGTCAACAGCCACATCAACAGCAACCCAATCAGCAGCAACAGCAACAAGATCAACAGCAACAGAATCAGCAACAGTCCCGTCAACAATCACAACAGCAATCTGATTTAGATCAACAAAATCGTTAAATCATTAATCTTAAATCGAATGGGAATTTAGGGATGAAGCCCCATTCTTGTCAGTAAATTCAAGCATTAACAATTTAAAGTGAATGACACGAGGAAGATAAGATATGGCGAATAAGTCCAAGTTAAAAATTAAAGATTTAAAAGATCAAATTAAATCGAGACTTAAGAAAATTTCTAAACATGAATCTAAGTTAAAAGATTTAAAGAAAGCGCTCAAAAAGCGTAAATAGCAAAAGACCCTCATGTGAGGGTTTTTTTATGGAAGATCATTAGAAATATACAGTTTATGAACGAATCTTTGTGAAGCAATAATTTATAGTCAAGATTGAAATTAATCTATTATCTGAAATAATAAAAGATTATTATTCTCAATTAGATGTTTGGAAATATTAGGGTGTATTTATGAAAATGTATCAAGTTGATGCCTTTACTACAGCGTTGTTTAAGGGGAATCCTGCAGCTGTAGTGGTCAGTGAAGAATGGCTTGATACATCACTCATGCAAAATATTGCATTTGAAAATAATTTGGCTGAAACGGCTTTTGTTAAAATTATTGATGATGAAAATTATGAAATCCGTTGGTTTACACCTAAAGTTGAAGTCGATTTTTGTGGTCATGCCACTTTAGCGAGCAGTTATGTACTTTTTAATGAGTATACTCAAGCGAAAAACATTAAATTTCATGTTAAAGATTTAGGAATTTTTACCATCACGCGACAAGACGATGGAAAAATCACAATGAATTTCCCAGTTCGAATCCCTCATTTAACTGAAGAGTTTCCTGAATTATTAAAAGAAGTGGTCGATCGCCCAATCAAGGAAATTTATCTAAATCAACAAGCTTATATTTTAGTCTTGGAAAGTGAACAAGATGTGCTTAATGCCAAACCTAATTTAGCCAATATTAATGCAATTGCTGAAGCATATGAGGTTAGCACTTGTATTACAGCATCCGATCATCCCGATATTGCTATAACTGCAGCATCAGAACAATATGATTATGTGGCTCGTTATTTTGCACCACATAAAGGCATCAATGAAGATCCCGTAACAGGTTCTATGCATACAGGATTAGCGCCTTTATGGGCTGAGAAATTGGATAAAACAGAACTTGTTGCTTTTCAAAGCTCAGAACGAGGTGGCGTGTTGTATTGCCAACTTAAAGAGAATCAAAGAATTGAAATTTCTGGCTATGCGAAACTTTATATGAAAGCTGAAATTTACCTTTAAAACATAAACCCTATTGATCACACCCTTGACAGGCGTGTGATCAATTTTTTTATATCAATAATTGGAAGAACAATGCTAACTCGTTTTAAAAAACTTTCACTTACTTTAATGATCGTTGCGGTCAGTTCTAGCGGTTTAGCACAACCTATTTTGGTCAAGACTGAACAAAATATTGAAGAATACAAACTAGAAAATGGTTTGCGGGTAATTTTGGCACCGATACCTAAAGAAAATAAAATTTTTATGAATATGGTGTATTTAACGGGAGCTTTGAATGACCCACAAGGTAAAGGTGGTTTAGCACATTTACTTGAGCATCTCGCGTTCAAAGGCACAGAAAATGTAAAAGGAGATGAGTTTCAACGTCGTCTAGATCAGCATACGCTCATGAGTAATGCGATGACTGACTACTATTCTACCCAGTATATGAGTGTCATCCGTCCAGAAAAAAAAGCCATTGATGAAATGTTGTATCTGGAGGCAGAGCGAATGGATAAGCTCGTACTTCAGGAAAAATTTGTTCCGTCAGAAATCGCAATCGTAAAACGAGAGCGTGAGGTTCGAATGGATCAACCTTTTTCAGTATTGATGGATCAAATTTGGAAATCTGCTTACGGAAATCAGTATCTAGGTCGTCTACCGATTGGTGATTTAACTGAGCTTCAGTCAATCAACATGAAGGAACTGAATCAATTTTACCGACAATGGTATGCACCGAATAATGCAGTTCTAGTGATTGCAGGTAAATTTGATAAAGCGGATATTCTGAGAGCAGTGGATAAAAATTTTAATCAAATTCCTGCGCGTCAAATTCCTGAGTCAACCAAAGTTCCAATGCTTGATTCGACCAAGATTAAAGATCGTCAATTTATCGTGCAAAAGGGAAGTGATTTAGGTAAATACAATATTTATCTCAATGGTGTCCAGCAAAAAACACAGACTGCACTCGCTTTAGCACCTTATTTATTTACAATGCAACCTAGTGGTCACTTGTACAAAGATATTGTAGAAACAGGTACGGCTACACAGGTTCAATCGACGACATGGTTAACACCAGATTTTAATCTTGTTTTTATGGGGGCAGTGTATGCTCCTAATCATGATGAGAAAAAAGTTGCCCTTTCTCTAGAGAAAGGAATTGAGAAAAAGCATCAATTTAATGAAACAGAATTAAATCGTGTCAAAAACATGATTAAAAATGGTCAAGAGAGCATGATGACCAATGCCTCTTCTGTGGGTGGTTTCATTAGTGATTATGTGGTTTCATCCAATGGGGATTGGACAAAATATTTTAAAGACCAAGCAGAGATACAAAGTTTAAATGTCGATCAGGTTAATCAGGCAATAAATCAATTCTTGGTTGCTGAGCATCGTATTTCGGGAGACATACAACCTACGCCTGAGGATCAAAAAAAGGCACTCGAGCTAGACGCTCATGAGCAAGAATCAAAAACTTTAGATCAAGTGACAACTCAAGAAGAGCCTTTAAAAGACCCAGCTGTGTATAAAGCTGAAGTGGCTGAGCACTTAAAAAATTCCAAACAGTATGTTGAAAAGTTAGAGAAAAAAATCAAGCGTGGTACTTTGAAAAATGGGATGCAGTATGCACTATTCCCAACGTCAACACGCGATGACAAAACTTACGCATCGATATCTTTAAATTTCGGGACAGCACAATCACTCAAGCATCAAGGTGAAGCACTAGGCTTTATGTCTTATTTGCTATTGAGAGCATCTGAGCAGTATAGCCTGCAAGATATTGCAGACAAATCAATCGAGGCGGGTGGTCGAGCATCTGCTTCAGCTGTTGATAATGGTATTGTGATTAACGTATCTGCGAAGAAAGAAAAATTTACAGAATTCTTCAAGTTTATTGTCGACGTTATGAATAATCCGAAATTTGAGCAAAGTCAGTTTGACCTCATCAAATCGCAAACATTGTCGTCATTAAATCGACCATATACAGAGCCTGAAACTGTTGCAGGACTGACTATCGCTAGAATCGTAGAGCGATATGAACCAGGTGATTTGCGATATCATTTTGAACCTAAGCTGGCAAAGCAGCAAATTGAAACCATCACCAATGATCAAATTAAAGCTTTGTACCAAAAGTATTTTACAACTCAAAATGGTCAAATATCGGTGACTGGTGATTTTGATGATAAAGCCATTCTGAAATATTTGAATTCATCTTTAGGTCAGTCTAAGACAAAAGAACCATACCAACGTTTGCAGGGCAGTCATATAGATTATCCTGCTCAAAAAGTTCATGCGCTGGCTGAACAGCGTCAATTTGGTAATTATCAAGCGGTTATTGCCATTCCATTGGGTAATAATCATCCTGATGCAGAAGCATTATATGTGTTGAGCCATATTCTAGGCGAGTCACAATTATCATCACGCCTTGCCATGGAGTTACGTGAAAAAAATGCGTTGGTTTACAGCTTTGGAAGTAGTTTGAGTTTGGATAATTTTATCAATGCTGGTGCTCTAGGTGTAAGTGCTAATTATGCAGCAGGAAAATCAGCTCAAGTTTCTCAAGGTGTGCATAAAGTATTCACTGACTTATTAAAGAATGGTGTGACGGAGCAAGAGCTTGAAGCGGCTAAAGCCAATATTATGAAACAGCGTGTCACGAATTTAGAGGATGAGCGCCGTATTCATCGTGGATTGAACAGTCAGCTTGAGCAAAATAAAACACAGCTTTCAAGACTAGAGCGAGATCAGGCATTTGCAAAACTGACGAAGCAAGATATAGATGCAGTGATCAAAAAATATATTAAGCCTGAGTTTTTGGTTGAAGTTATGGCAGATCAGTATGGTAAACCACAACCTGAAATGATTTTAAAGCCTAAAACTTAGAGCCACAATGTACGATTCAAAAAGGCTCATTCGATCGTGAATGAGCCTTTTTTTTTTAAAGCTTATAAAATTGCTGCGCATTTTTACAAAATATCTGTTCAACAACATCTGAATTATAGGTAGCGACAATGTCGCTAAAGGCATCAATGATATTTGTGAGTGATGTGCTCACTTTATCCATCGGGAAGTTGGATGCAAACATGACACGATAAGGCCCAAAACATTGTAAAGCATGAATAATCATAGGAGAGACCAATTCAATGATTTGTTGTTTAGATGCTAGTGTTCGTCGTGTATGAAATTGATGACCTAAAACAGGCATGAAGAGTCCAGACATTTTTGTATATACATTCGGACATTGAGCTAATTCTGCAAGATCTTCTTTCCAGTGGAAATAGATATTGTCTCGCGCAGTTTGGGTGATTCCTGTGTGTTTACCTACTGGGCCGAATAAACCTGCTGGTGTGCCCAAATGGTCTAAGACAATCGAAGTCTCAGGAAAACGTTTTGCCAAAGCAATAACATCTTTAAGCTGGCTAGAATAAACCCAAGCATCAAAGCTTAAATTGTACTGGGCTAAGGCTTCAAAACCTTTTAAAAATTTTCGATCAGTGTAGAGGTGGGGATCATCGTTCCATGCATGAATTCCAGGATCTTCATGATGAGCAGCCATTTTTCGAATACCACGAAAATGCGGAGATGCCTTTTTATGCATTTTAAGAATTTTTTTGAAATTACTTTCACGAGGATCAGCTGTTGCAACGATTCCAGCCAATTTGATGTTTTCTTGAGAAAAAGGAAGCTGCTGAATAAATTGCGTTTCTTCTACAACGCCAGTCCCTTTTTGATGATGCCAGCTGGCTTCGACATGTACAACACGGCTCACAGTATAGTGTCCAATGTCTTTGTGGTAATCCGCTGGTAAATAGGGTGCTGTGATGTAATCTGTAAGTCCTACTGTATCAATTAAATCTTTAGGTTTTACGAGACGAACGACTTTATCCAATATTTTTGGATGTTTTCCAAAAAGCTTAACAGCTAAAGCGGCAGCATGCGGTGTGTGATAAGGATCCCATTGATGGATATGAGCATCGACGATGGGAAAGTTGAGTTGATTCATCGCTATCCTTAGTTGAGTCATCAATAAGAATAACATACGAGAAATTGATCAATTTTTGAATTGCATTTTCGTTTGAATATTAGATTTTAAGCATTAAAAAAAGCCCCCCTAAAGGAGGCTCAATGCACACAATGCAAATCTATTTAATGTTCGTGGTCATGTTTATTTGCATGAAACTCTTCATTACGACGGAAGCGAAGATAGTTTTCAAACTGTTCGCAGTATTCGTCATAATTATCTTCAAGCATCATATGAAACTGTTGCATGATATAAGACATTACTTGTTCTTTAGCATCACGCATTTCATTGCCATCTTTAAAGTTATTGGCAGCAACCCATGTGTTAAAACGAGCAGTACCAAATAGCATCGCAGCACTGACTTGACCACGAGCATCGGCTGGTTTAACAGTAGAACCTTTTTCAACACGGCAAAATTCATTGGCTTGCTTAATAAATTCATCAGCACGTTCGAAGAAAATCGCATTCAATGCTTCTTCTTCAGTGACATCAGTCGCTTGAATCTTTTGAACCATGAATTGTTCCTAATAAATAACTTAATTCAAGCACTATTATAGGCAAAGGCTTGCATAAACTAAACCTTTCACTTAATCTAAAAATAGCCTAAGTAATTTTTTAATGAGCTTTTCTATGCAAGATGCTATCGCAGTTCAAAGTTTAAAAAGTGATATTGCGTTACTGAGACAGAATATTTGGCCACCTGTTGATCTTGCGAATGTCGAAGGTCTTCCCATTTATTATGGAAGCAAAGAGCAAGTAGCTGCTTATTACCAGCAGTGGACAGGTCTAATAGAAAGGGCACAAGATTTATTTCAACCTTTTATGGAAGATGAGGTTTTAGATGCCATTCATTTACCGAGTCATCTAAATTTACCGCTGTTTTATTTTCATGTAGACCGAATTCGCATTAACAAAACACGTGCAAAGGAATCAAAGACTTTTCGTGGTATTGCCAGTGTGTTAGAGAAGTGTGGGCAGTTTGAGCCTGAACAAGTTTTAGCAATGAGTCGCTGGTTGGATCATGATGACACTGCTGCATTAGTTGCGCATCGCGAATTTATAGATTTAAGAACTTATGTATTTCAGCATGGGCAAAGTGAATATACGAGAACACGTTTTTATGTAAATGGTATTGTCTTAAGTGTTGAGTCTCATTTCGAGTTGGTTGATGCTCGCGATAAACCACGTAAGCAACGAAATGACTCATATAGCGATCCATTGGCGGATAACAACACGTGGCGTATTTATGGAAAATATCGTTAGTTGGGCTGATTGAACTTAGTTTAGACATTAGAATCAATGATTAGCTACTTTATAAGTACAAAGCTTCTACGATCAATATCCAAACCTATTGATAAGTATTGTTTAAAATAGTCATCACAAAAAATAACTAATTTAAAGAATGATGACTGAAAAGATTAAACAATTTAAAAAGGCGTGGATGTTATTTCGTCAATATGATGAAAATGGATTAGGTGTATTCTTCGTTTTAGCCATACTTCAAATTTTAATTATTGGTACAAGTGTTGGTTTACCGTATTTGTTTAAGCTGCTGATTGACCAGACCAGTGAGCCTGATCATTACTATTCGATGCAAGACTTTTTTCAAATTCATCTACTCTATTTATTCGCCGTTGCTTATGCACTCGCTTGGTTTATCAATGAAGGGATGAAGAATGTAAATAATTTTGCCATGTCTATGATGATCAGAAATGTTGATGCATCCATGCTTAAAGCTGGTGTATTTAATTTTCTAGATTTGAAATTAAAAGATCAACGTCAACAAGATATCGGTGTATTTAATGCAAATCTAATTCGTGGCAGCGAAGCACTTGGTACAATTATTTTTACTATATTTTTTGTTATTGTACCTACGGTATTTAAAATCTTAGGTATGGTGTATGTGCTCGGAAATACGATCAATCTTGAATTTGGTGTGTATTTTTTCGTATTCTCAGCTTGTACAGTTGCTTTATCGCTCATCATTACCTTTAAGACACAAGATATCTTTACGATTATGTATGGTGCTCGAAATCAACTGAATCAATTTGTGATTGAAAAACTACAACAAAGTTATGATATCAAACTCAGTCATTCGAAATATTACGAATTTGAAGAGTTTAGCCGCAGAATCGATGACTATAAAATAAAGACTCAGGATACCTATAAAAAACTTCAGTATCTCATGATATATCAACTGTTATTTGTGTCATTTTTTCTTTTGGTATTCATGGTTTTATCAGTCTATATGTTTGAATATCAAAGTTTTAGTTCAGGTGATTTTGTTTTAGTCAGTACCTATATTATAGGTTTAACCATTCCTTTAATGATGATGTCTCAAAATATCATTCATTTGAAAGGTCATATTGTGGCTATTGATCAGTACCTAGAATATTTTGAATTGGAACATGAGTCATTCAGTACGAATGATCTAACAGCTGAGGAACAGAAAGAAAGTGAGGTGGCGTATTCATTTCAAAATGTGACATTTGATCTAGGTCAGCAGACGATTGAAAATTTTAATTTAGACATCGTGTGTGGAAAAATATATTTAATTCAAGGTCGAACAGGTATTGGAAAATCAAGTTTCCTCAATTATTTGGTGGGAATAGAAAAGATCAAATCTGGACGACTATTCTTTAGAAATTTAGAGATCACTTCAGTATTTTCAGAAAAGATATTTGATCAGATTGCTGTGGTCAGCCAAACTCCGATCGTTTATTCAACCTCATTAAGACAAAATTTGATTCAAAATACTGAGATCAAATATTCTGATGAGGAGCTTAAACATTGGCTAAAAGAGTTTGATTTACTCCATTTGCTGGAAAAAAATCAAATTGAGTTAGACGATGATATACAAGAAATTTATAAAAATTTTTCTGGTGGTGAAAAACAACGATTGAACATCATTCGTGCATTACTAAAACAACCAAAGTTCCTGATCTTAGATGAACCTACAGCAGCCTTAGATGAGAAAACAAGTTCGAAAATTTTAAAATTTATTCAAGAGCGAGTTGAAACAGTCATTATGATTTCTCATGAATGTATGGCGACAGAAATTGCTGATGAAATTATTGATTTCAACATCATTTTAAATTCTAAGAATGAGGATTAAATGATGATTGTTCTGGCATGAATATCATTCAAAAAAAAGCGATTTTTAAAAATATGTATTTATTTGATTAAATTTAGTCATGAGCAACGATTCAAGTACTTGATGATAGATTTTGATGTCAGTTAAATATTTTTTAGCGTGAGCTGAAAGATGTTTATGCTATGAAATATTTATGATAATACAAAATCTACAGCTGCTTGCGCATGAATAGAAGTTGTATCAAATAGTGGGACTGAGAATTTTAGATCTCCTATAAGCATACAAATCTCAGTGCATCCTAAAATGATTCCTTCAGCGCCAGAAGATATTAATTCTTCGGCAATATGAATATATTTCTTTTGCGAAGCTTCGCTAATTATGCCTAAACATAATTCGTTGTAAATAATATCATGAACAATTTTTCTACTCGCTTTATTAGGTGTTATTACTTTAAGTCCTTTTTCCTCCAATCTGCTTTTATAAAAACCTTGTTCCATCGTAAATGCAGTACCAAGCAGCCCAATTTTTGTAATTTTCTGGCTCATGATTTCCATGGCTGTCGCATCTGCTATATGAATAAATGGTATGTTGGTTGATTCCTCAATATAAGTTGCTACTTTGTGCATTGTATTTGTACAAAGTACTATGCCATCTGCACCTGCTTTTTCTAACTGTATGGCTTGATCTCGTAAATAGATTCCTGCATCTTCCCATAATCCTTTGCGTTGTAACTCCTCAATTTCAGCGAAATCAACGCTAATAAGAATAACCTTAGCAGAGTGTAACTTGCCAAGTTTCTTTTGAACCATCTTATTGATTTGTTGATAGTACAAATCAGTCGACTCCCAACTCATTCCACCTAATAAACCAATTGTCTTCAAGTTCGCACCTTTAAAAATTAAATATTTAATTTATCAATATAATGAAAATTATCGAGTATGAAATTGCTACTTTTTAAAATAATGACTTAATCAAAGTGAGAAAAGTTCAGCTTTTGATGTGTATTTTTAGGGATGAATGTATATAAGTTTAGCAGCAGAATTTACCAATCTTATGGTTGAGAATTTAGCGCGTTAATTTCTTAAATTGATTTCACTCAACGAAATGAGTTTATATTTCATAGAATTATTTAAGAATTGAGCGTAAAAAATTACACTCAACTCAACTCAACTCAACTCAACTCAATTAATTGATGTACATTGCTGAGCTTTAGGATTATTCAATCCTCGACTATGTGTAAATACAGCAATTACAGCTAAAGAGATAAAAATCAAAACACTGTAAATTAAGGTACTGGTATTGAAGTGATCTACCATAAAACCACCAAATAAAGCGCCTGCTGCAATCATGATTTGGAACATACTGACAAAAAGAGGCATCCCTTTTTCAACCGCAAGTGGCGCATGTAAAAACATCCAGATATTGGCTGTCGTAGGAAAGGCACCAAAAGCAAAACCCCATAATGCTGTAAGAATATATGCACCAGTTAAGAATTTGGCATAAACAGGGAATGTAAGGAATACGATTGCTAAACACAATGCAACAGCAAAAAGCGTATAGCGGACATTGATATTGCTGCTATAACCGGAGAATGCATTGCCTACGAAGCCTGCTGCTCCATAAATAAGAAGTAATGAACTGATGGTTGAACCATCAAATCCTGCTTCATTTTTATAGAATGGCGCCAAGTAACTGTACGTTGAAAAATGCGCTAATCCGATAAATAAAATAATGATTAAGCCTTTACGAGCTTTCGGATCTCGAAACAATGCGGGTAAATCACTATATTGAATAGCTGAAGTCGGCGGTAATTTCGGTAGGAATTTAATTTCAAATAACAGAATAATGGCACCAATAACTGAGGTGATCATAAAAGCATTACGCCAACCGTAAATTTCACTTAGCCATGTTCCAACCGGAACACCCAGCACAGTTGCCAGAGTCACGCCAGCCATAACGATAGCTGTTGCTTTGGCGATGGGTAGGTGAGGAGGTGCAACACGACCACTTAAGGCGATTGCAGTTGCCCAGAATCCGCCTATCGCGATACCCAAGAAAAAGCGACTCAATAGAATCCAAGTGAAACTTTCTGAATAGCTCGTAATGAAATTTGCAATGACCATGACCGCTGTGAGTGCGATTAATAAATAGCGTCGATCAAGTTGCTTCACCCAGACCGAGATAAGCGGTGCTGCGAAAGCACCCATCACGCCTGGAAGGGTAATGAACAGGCCAGCAGTACCGACTGAAATGTTGAGATCTAATGCGATTGCATTGAGCACACCAATAGGGAGAAACTCACTGGTCACTAATATAAAAGCGGTGATAGAAAGTGTAATAACAGCAAACCAATTACCTTGATTTTCTGTAGGAGATGGAGAATGAACAGCGGTTTCAGTCAGATGAGATTCAGATTTCATTGACCAACGCTCCTTGAAAATAATTTCATAATGATTGTTATAAAAATAAAATATTTGAATTTAAGATCTGGGTCAATTAATTTATTAATGATCATTATAAAATTAATTGGGTTGAATATGCAGGAAAGTTCAAAGCCAATAAATCAAATGGATAGTACCAAATCAATATCTAAGGGGCGTGGACGTCCTAAGTGTTTTAATGAAGAACAAGCACTTGAAAAAGCCATGACACTATTTTGGAAATACGGTTATGAAGCCACGTCAATGAGTGACTTAACATTCGCCATGGGAATCACTGCACCTAGTCTTTATAGTACGTATGGTGATAAATCTGAGCTCTTTAATCGTTGCATTGACTATTATCTCAAGCATGAATCATGCTCGATGGAAATGATTTTTAAACAGGCACATTCCATAAAATTAGCAATGGAACTTTATTTGATTGAAAATCTAAAACGACTGGTGCAGAAAGACAAACCAAAAGGATGTATGTTGGTCGTGTCGACAATGAACTGTTCGATTCAAAATCAACAAATACAACAATCAATTTCGGAAAAAAGACAGCTATCTAAATCGAATTTACTAGAAAAATTATTAGCTGCCCAAGCCTCAGGTGTAATTAGTGCACAAACTAATATTCAGGCAATGACAGATTATTATATGACGATTTTGCAAGGACTAAGCTTTCAAGCACGTGATGGTGCAACTTTTGAACAATTGGAAAGCGTTGTACACATGGCGATCCAAACTTGGGATCATTTTTAAGTCAGAACTTCTCACTGACGAAAAGTTCTGACTTGAATTTTATGACTTGATAAATTTTCGACTGACTAGGAATTGTTCAGTCGCTTCCAAAAGTTTTTCAGCGTAAATTTCTTGCTTTGCCGTCAACCAACCTAAGGCGAACCAGTCACTGGCTTCTAATTCTGTTTGCTGTAAGTAGGATGATGAGGAGGACAATACTTGATATTGTTCAGCTGCATAATGTGCATCATTAAGCGCCTTGCCGTATTTTTGTAAATTCTTCACATCAAAAATTTGTGTTAAGACTGGGAAACTGAATTTTAATTCACTTAAATGTATTGCCAATTGGTCAAGAATATCAAAGTTAGAAGGATCAGCTTCATTCAGACATTCCTGTAAAACTTTATACTGCTGTTGAAGCGTATTTTGAGCATAGGTTTTGAGGTCTTGGGTTTGCACCTTCTTGGAATTGCCTAAACTAAAACTCAAAAGTTCAAGATAGTGTTGAACGTTTTGGGTAGATTTGACTAAGTTATTTAATTTTTCTCGGGCGTAGAGCACATCTTTGCTGAGCATTTCAGCAGTTTTAGGGTTTTGAAGAATAGCGCCTAAGGTATGTTGCATATGCTCATAATGTTTTAGGTTTTCAAAATGACTTTTAAATGCAGATAACTGATGTGCCCATTTATCTGTGCCCTCTGATGTCCAGTCTTTAAAAATAGATAGACTTAAAAACAAATAGTTCAAAGCAATATGTGCTTGTTCGATGTGTTCCTGTTCAGCCACTTCCGCAGAAATCGCAGCAATATTCGGCAGTAAATGTTGCATATGATGACCGATCATCATCCGAATTGTTTTTTCTGCGCTTTCTTTTTTTGCAACGATCCATTCTTTTTCAGTTCGCGCTGGGCTTACAACTAAATTTGAAACCAATAAATTACCAAACTCAGCCTTACTTCGAACGTCTAGCCAAAGTTGATATTTTTTGACCCACTCAAAACTAAACGCTAGTAATGTTTCAACTTTTCCTTGTTTGAGTTCAAACTCTACTTCATGAATCTCATGTTCTCGATCACCTGATCGTACAACGCCAATATCTAGACTCACTTCAATCTCAGCATCTTCAAAGCTAATCACTCGAACTGTACGTTGAATGTCTGTTTCAAACTGCAAGACTAATTGGTCAAAATCACCTTTCAATGCGTCATTTAAGACCTCATAAGCTTCGGAATCATCCGAATAAATAGATAGATCTAAATTCGGTGCAGCCTCAAGATTACCTAAATCATGATTATGTTCGAAACGGTGTAAATGACTTTTACTTTTCGTCGCTTTTAAGGTTTGAACCCAATTGGTATTTTCAAGACGTTGTCGAATGGCTATCCCATGCTGAGAGAGTAGGCGATCAGGAGTGTCATAGTACTTTGCTTGCATTTGAATGAGTTCAGACTTTTTTGGATCGATTGCTTTTAAAATCGCATTCCGTCGAGCTTCTGGGATCTGAAACTTTAATTCAATTTCAAGCATGTGATTTTCCTAATTGATCAATCATTTTCATAGAAGTAAGACATTTGATTGCCTTTTAATTTAAAGGGGATTGTAACTGATTCAGTTAGAACCACAATCTTGAAAATTCACTTACATTTAATTGAATGAATGATTAATCACAATATTTGTAAGATAAGCTTTTCAAGTGCGATTTTTTGAATTATGGTGGTCAAAAAAAGGACAGGAATACAACAATGAATGCTTATGTAGAGCCGTCTTCATCGCAAGAAGAAGCTAAACTTCAATTACCCATCAAGAATTACTCAGAATTTTATCGTTTTTATTTGACTGAACACCGCAGCATTATGAGTCGTCGTTTACATGCAGCAGGTAGCTCAATCGGTATTTATTTTTTTACTCAAGCGATTCGTCAGCGTAAAGCTAAATATCTGGTCTACGGATTAGTTTCAGGCTACGCATGCGCGTGGGTGGGGCATTTTGTTTTTGAAAAAAATAAGCCAGCAAGCTTTAAACAACCGTTGTATAGCTTTATTTCAGTCTGGAGAATGTTATCGGATATTTTGCGCGGAAACTTAAGTTTGAAAGATCGTAAATTTGATAAAATTGATAGCTAAATTTATATATTGTTAAAAAAGCTCAGCAGATTCTGGGCTTTTTTTGTCATGAAATGTTTTAAGAAAGCTACACAAAAATATGATTATATGATAGCTGGAAAGGCTTAACATCCAATGAATAAATCCAAATTATAAATATTGGGATTAAATAAAAAAATTAACGTATTCAGTTAGATGAGTTAACGGTATTATTCTGATAAAACGCATATAATGTATATTATGTTAATTTAAATAATACTGAAAAAAAAGAAGATGAACTATATATAGAACTTTTATTATGAGAGTGAGTATTTTTAATGCGAAACATACTTCTGTTTGATTTGGATCAAACTATTTTGAATAGGAATGAGTCACTTATTCGTTTTATAAGTTGGCAAGTAAATTTTTTCCAATTAGTACCACAAGAACTAAAAGATGCATTTATAAAAAAATTTATTGAATTGGATGATAATGGAAATGTTTGGAAAGATATCGTTTACAGTCAATTAATCAAAGATTTTAATATAAAAAAATTTACTGTTGATGAATTACTTAATTCTTACATTACTGATTTCAATAAATTTTCAATTGGTTTTGATGACGTCCAAAAAGTCATTTCAGATCTTTATCAAAAGGGATATAAGATTGGGTTAGTCTCCAATGGAAAAAGCCCATTTCAGGAACATAATTTTTATGCTTTAGGTCTTACCGAATATTTCTCGACTATCATAGTTTCAGAAGCGATTGGCTTGAGAAAGCCCGATAAAAAAATATTTGCTTACGCTTGTAACCAGTTAAATTGTACACCTTCTGATTGTATTTTTATTGGTGATAATCCTAAAGCAGATATAGAAGGTGCAAAAAATGTTGGTATGAAAACTATTTTTTTTCACCCAAATAAAATACTAAAAAAAGCAATTACAGATGAGAGTATTCATCATTATGATGAATTAGAGCGAGCCATCAATAGAATAAATAATGGGGGCTAATGATGAATGATAAAATTAATTTATATGAAAACGTTTTATATAGTTGAATGAGTTAAGAAAATGTATTGATAATATTGGTGCTTCACTCATTTTGATACTATCCGAGCGCTTTAAGTAAACAAATAAAAATAGGAAAATTAAAGGCTTAATCTGAGTTACCCTCAGTAGATCTCTGAAAGAGAAAACAATCAAATTGTTAATTTTAAAAAACTTTCTGACGAAGCTATTTATGTCCATTAGTTGCCGGCAAGTTTTACGATTGATTATTGATGAAGTTATCAAACATTATGAATTAAGTACTGAATCAAATAATTAAACGCATCTATTTAACATAATTGAGATTATACAAAATTATTGACTGTACTTTAATGGAAGAGGGAATCCCTTAAGCATTTGCTGTGCATGACATGCTAAAAGGTGTTTTCATACTGATTCGTTTATAACTAATGCCAGGTATAGGCTCCTTCGCAGGCAACATATCTCTTTTTTCGCAAATTTCCTTTATGTACTTAAGTATGTCTTTCGAAGAACTAGATGGAATATATTCAAGCGTATTGGAGCCAATTTTTCTTGGATTAAATTTCTCAAATTCATTTCAATCAATATCTTGAACACGCTTAGTCAACAATAGAGCCTGTTAATTTCTACATTTTATCAATGTGTTCTTCCAAGGCTTTGTCCTATAATGTTTTAAATTTTTAGTATTTGCCTAGAGTTATTCTTTATGCGCGGTTTGTATTTAATCACCAACGATGATCCTATTGAACTTCTATTAGCAAAGCTTGAAGGAGCGATGGCAACTTATGAAGTTGCAGTACTTCAGTATCGTCGTAAAAACGTTGCGAAAGAAGATCAAGCTTATGAAATTGAATACATGAAGAATATGTGTAATCAATATAAGGTTCCTTTTGTCATCAATGATGATTTAGAGGCCGCAGTCAAATATGGCGTGGGTGTGCATCTTGGTCAAGATGATGGTTCAATCCAAGAGGCTGTGGAAAGATTGCCAAAAAACGTCTTAATTGGACGTAGTTGTAATAATTCTATTGAACTAGCTGAGCAAGCGATCGCAGACGGCGCAAACTATGTAGCATTTGGCGCAATTTATGCGACACAAAGCAAACCTGAAGCAGGTAATATTGGTTTAGAAACATTAAAAGCTGCAAAAGCAAAATTAAATGTACCTATTTGCGCGATTGGAGGTTTGACGGTTGAAAATGGCGCTGAAGTGATTGCTGCCGGAGCAGATCTTTGTGCTGTCATTAGCGATGTATTGGGTCGGTCTATGTCAACTGTTGGTCAACGTGTTTACGACTGGTCAGAGCTATTTGCTAAACAAGCTTAAATTTTTTACTTTTTTGAGTTGAGTGATTTTCATGAGTTTATCTCCTAAGCAAGAACAACTATTTAAACAAGCCAGCAAACATATTCCTGGTGGTGTGAATTCACCAGTACGTGCTTTTAATGGTGTAGGCGGTACGCCGGTATTTATTGAAAAAGCTCAAGGTGCCTACCTGTATGATGTAGATGGCAAACGCTATGTAGATTATGTGGGTTCATGGGGACCAATGATTTTAGGACATGCACACCCTGCGATTATTAAAGCTGTTCAAGACGCCGCTGTTGATGGTCTAAGTTTTGGTGCACCTACAGTGCATGAAACGACATTGGCAGATATTATCTGTGAAATTATGCCGTCGATTGAATTGGTACGTATGACCAACTCAGGGACAGAAGCAACAATGACTGCGATTCGTCTTGCACGTGGGTATACAGGTCGTGACAAGATTGTTAAGTTTGAGGGCTGTTACCATGGTCACTCAGATTCACTTTTAGTGAAAGCAGGTTCTGGTCTACTCACAAGTGGTGAAGGCGAGGCGACATCTGCGGGTGTTCCTGCTGATTTTGCAAAACATACATTAACGCTTCCATACAATGATATTGCGACTTTAAAAGAATGTTTTGCTAAGTTTGGTTCCGAAATTGCGGGTGTTATTGTTGAACCTGTTGCAGGTAACATGAACTTGGTCAAACCAATTGATGGATTCTTGCAAGCCATTCGAGATGTGTGTGATGAGCATGGTTCAGTATTCATTATTGATGAAGTGATGACTGGATTCCGTGTGGGATTAGGTGGAGCTCAAGCACACTACGGCGTTACACCTGATTTAACTACGCTAGGTAAAATTATTGGTGCAGGTCTTCCTGTAGGCGCATTTGGTGGTAAGCGCGAAGTGATGGAATGTATTGCACCTCTAGGTAAAGTTTATCAAGCGGGAACTTTGTCAGGTAATCCGCTGGCAATGAGAGCTGGGATTGAGATGTTTAAACATCTTCGTCAACCAGGTTTCTATGAAAATCTAACCGCACAGCTCGAAAAGTTATTGACTGGTTTACAGACTGCCGCTGATGAAGCAGGTATACCATTTAAGACTCAACAGGTTGGAGGTATGTTTGGATTGTATTTCACTGATCAAGAAGACATCACAAGCTTTGATTCAATGTTGAAATGCGATGTTGAAATGTTCCGTAAATTCTTCCATGGCATGTTGGATGAAGGTGTAAATTTAGCGCCTTCTGCTTTTGAAGCCGGCTTTATCTCAAGTGCGCATTCCGATGAAGATATTGCGTTCACTATTCAAGCAGCTAAGAATGTATTTGCGCGTTTAAAATAGAATTTTTTTGAAAATCTATTAACATAAGCCTACAGTGTAAATACTGTAGGCTTTTTTGCACGTATAAAATTCACGGACTTAAAATAGAAATGAAATTAAAACATTATTTAACTTTAGAAGACGCGGAGTTCTTACTGACGCGTGCGCAACAATATGCGATTGATAAAAAGTTGAATGTCAGTATTTCTGTTGTAGATGAAACTGGAAGTTTACTTGCAATGAAACGCATGGATGGTGCATCTCCGATGACTGCGAATTTGTCAGCTGAAAAAGCAAAATGTTCAGCTTTGAGCCGCCACCCATCTCAAATTTTTGAAGAGCTGATCAAAGATGGGCAATTGGGTTTTCTGACTGTTCACTCATTGTCGGGAATGTTAGAAGGTGCGGAACCCATTATTTATCAAGGGCAATTAGTGGGAGCCGTGGGAGTTTCAGGTGCTAAATCTTTTGAAGATGCTGAAATTGCGCTGCATGCCATAGAAGTTTTCTTGGCTTTAGCTGATTAAAGTGGCAATGTCATATTTTTATACACCACCCAAAAAAATTGAACTCAGCGCGAGTTTGGCAAAGTGGTCCATTCAAGCTGAACAATGCGTCTTGGTGGTTTTTGGATTTCAACGTTTAGCTGAATATAGCAATGACCAACATCAAGAATTATTAATTCATTTAAATCGCTTAATTAAAAAAGCTCAGGCTTTAGATATTGAAGTGATTGAAATTGAAGAGCAGCAATCATTTTCTAAAGTAGCGCAGTTGGGTGAATTGCTCGCAGAAAAGAAACAACTCATTGTCTCTGGCATGATCAATTCACCTATAAAGCAACTTTTACAGCATATCATTTCGATTACTCCTCAAATTTGTGTGGTGAACGATGCTGTTCATGTAGAAACGAAGAGCCAACATTTACAGTGGATAGAGAACTGTGTAGAACAAGGTATTCATCATATGAATACCTCTGCCATGATTCGAATGTTGGAATTAAGTGCGCCGACTTCATTTATTCTTTCTGAAAAGGGCATATTACTGTCTATTGCTGAATACCTCGAATTCGATATTTTAGAAATTGATCCATTTCAAGATTTACGGAACTATGGCTTAGATTCAGTCGCAATGGTGAGTTTGATTGGCTTGTGGAGAGCCAATGGCGCACATATAGATTTTGAATCATTTGTGCAAAATTGTACACTTTCTCAATTGCTTCCTATCCTGAGAAAAGACTGCTAGATGTCACAAACAAAACTTAATTCATTTGAATCGTTAGATTGATTTAATTTCTATCAGATATCGGAAAAATCATCACTGTTTGTCCATTTCAAGATTGTAATTTATCGCTAAGCTTTCTATTATTGCCGCCTTGTTTTCACGATCTGCTAGGAATAGAAATTTGAGTCATTTTCTTCAGGAACATCTCATTCATCGTGATCAAGATTTTATGGTGATTCACAAACCAGCTGGATTACTTTCTGTTCCGGGCAAAACGCCTGACCTTCAAGATTGCGTTATCAATCGTCTTCTTCAAGAAGAACCGCGTACGCTTTTGATTCATCGTTTAGATCGTGATACATCAGGCTTATTGGTGTTTGGACTCAGCAAAGCAGGTCAAAAATCGATCTCGCGCCAATTTCAAGAACGTGAAACGGATAAAACTTATCAAGCACTAGTCGCGGGATGTGTAAAAGGTCAAGGAACTGTAGACATCCCCGTGATTTACGACCCATCGCGTCCGCCATTGCATATCGTAGATGCGCATCACAATAAAGCAGCGTTAACGCATTGGGAAGCAGTTGAACAATTTCAAATTCAAGATCAGTGGGTTACACGCGTAAAATTAACGCCAATCACAGGTCGAGCACATCAACTTCGCGTTCATATGCAGCATTTAGGGCATCCCATCGTAGGGGATACTTTGTATGCAACACCAGCGCAACAAGCTTTGAAAGATCGACTCTGTTTGCATGCAGAGCAGTTAAGTTTCAATCATCCTGTTACCGGTGAACGATTGAACTTTCATTGTCCAGTGCCGTTCTAAATACACATTTTTAAATCAGCATACGAATATTTTATGATCTGATCATGATGAAATCTTGGATATGATCAATTAAATAGATCGGTGCTAAATATTGCTCACTTTTTGGTGGGCTTTATGTCAAAATATATTGCTTATAGACGTTAAATTTTGCTCAAATCATCTCCTGTTTGAGCATAAGTTTTCAGTCCTAACTTGAGATAAGGTGGAAAAATTGCAGCAGTTTGCTATTGGTCAACGTTGGTTATCAGACACAGAGACAGAGTTAGGTTTAGGGGTTTTGATTGATGTAAATGAACGATCAATTAGTATCCTCTTTCCTAAAAGTGACGAAACCCGTGTCTATGCACGTAGTAACGCACCTTTATCTCGAATTGTGTTCAATGTGAATGATGAGCTTCAAGACCAAGAGGGCATCGTCTGGAAAGTCGAATCATTAGAAGAGCGTGGTGGCGTTATTCGTTACAACGTCATTCGTCAGTTACAAGATGGTACTGATGAACGTAAATCATTAAATGAAACTCGTGTTGGTGCGACGATTCAATTGTCTAAACCACTTGATCGTTTACTGGCAAGCCAAATTGATTATAAAGAATGGTATGACCTGCGTATTGAAGCATTACAAATGCAAGCTAATATGCAAAATAGTCCATTACGTGGCATGGTGGGTGCTCGTGTTGGATTGATACCTCACCAATTTTATATCGCGCATGAAGTAGGTAAGCGCTTTGCTCCACGTGTCTTATTGGCGGATGAAGTTGGTCTAGGTAAAACTATTGAAGCAGGTTTAATCATACACCAGCAACTTAAAACAGGACGTTCTGAACGCATCCTCGTTTTAGTTCCTGATTCGCTGCAATATCAGTGGATGATTGAAATGCGTCGCCGTTTCAATTTGAATTTCTCGCTATTTGATTTAACGCGTACTGCTTCGATCAAAGAACATGATCCAGAATTGAATCCGTTCTTAACTGAACAGTGCATCATTGCGTCTGTTGATCTTATGATCGACCATGAAGATTTACGTGTGCAAGCGCTCGAAGCAGGTTTTGATTTGCTTGTGGTGGATGAAGCACATCACTTGATGTGGTCAGAAGAAGAAGGGGGTAATGACCGCTATGACCTTGTTGAAGAATTTGCTGAAAAAACAGCAGGGGTACTTTTGCTGACTGCAACGCCGGAACAGTTAGGTGTTGAGTCCCATTTTGCTCGTTTACGTTTACTCGATCCGCAACGTTTCAGTTCACTTGATCGTTTCTTAGATGAAGAAGAAAAATATCAGCAAACTGCTCAAATTGCGGAAGTGCTGATGTCGGATCAACCCCTTGAAGCTGATCATTTCCAAGCAATTGAGCAGTTACTGGGTCACAAGATTGAAGATGAGCCAGAACAGCGTTTCCGTGCAATTCATGAATTGTTAGATCGTCACGGTACGGGACGTGTACTATTCCGTAATACACGTGAAGCGATTCAAGGCTTCCCTGGTCGTGATTGTCAGCCTGCACCATTACCTGCGCCAGAAGGATGGTCGATGGATGGTAAACTTCGTGAACAAATGTGGCCAGAAGAAGCGCAATTGGACGGGGCTTGGATGGAAACTGATCCGCGTGTAACGTGGATTATGGAAATGCTCCGTACTCAGTTAAAGCATAAAAAAGTCTTACTCATTGCGCGTAGTGGGCCTGTGGTTGAAGCTTTAGAAAATGCATTACGTATCCATGCAGGGATTCGTACAGCAATGTTCCATGAAGGCATGAGTCTATTAGAGCGTGACCAAGCAGCTGCTTATTTTGCAGAAGATTCCTATGGTGCTCAGATTTTATTGTGTTCAGAAATTGGTTCAGAAGGTCGTAACTTCCAGTTTGCTTCAGATTTAATTCTATTTGATTTGCCAGCGAACCCTGATGTTCTTGAACAGCGTATTGGTCGACTTGATCGTATTGGTCAAGAAAACCGTATTCAGATTCATGTGCCATATTTAGTGGGCACTGCACAAGAGCGTATGTTCCGTTGGTACAATGAAGCATTAAATATTTTCAGCAATATTTCTCCGACCGCGCAAACCTTACAAGAAAACTTTATTATTGATCTTAAAGATTGCTTGTTGGCTGATAAAGGTCAAGCCTTTGAAGATTTGCTTGAAGCTGTAAGTGTGCAACGAGAAGCTTTAGAGCAAGAGCTACAAGCAGGACGTGATCGTTTATTGGAATACAATTCTTGTCGCCCAATGGTTGCGCAAGAAATTGTGCAAGCGCTTGAAGAGTATGATGACAATACGACTTTGCCAATGTTTATGAAACGCTTCATGGCGTCAACCAATATTGATTTTGATGAGCAAAGTAATGGCACGGTGATTATTAAGCCTACTGATCAAATGCAAGTCCAAGGTCTGACTTTGGATGAGGAAGGCATGACCGTGACGTTCTATCGTGATCAGGCTCAGATCCGTGAAGATGCGCAATACATAACGCTAGAGCATCCTTTCACTGAAAGTGTCATGGAAATGATCAATACGCAATCGTTTGGTAGTACCAATGTGGCGTTATTGAAATCTGCAGCTTTACCACAAGGTTCAGTTTTAGTTGAGGTGTGGTTCAAAGTGGATGTGATTGCACCGAAAGCATTGAACTTGCCAGCGAGTTTACCAACACAATTGATTCGTGTGTTATTAAGTGAAAAGGGCCAAGATTTATCAGCTAAAATTGCACCAGATATTTTGAAACCATACTTACATCATCTTGACGGTAATAGTTGTCGCCAAGTGGTGAAAGCACGTCGTGATGTCGTTGAACAACGTTATGCACAAGCTTTAGACATTGCAAAAGGTGCTTTGCCTGAATTAAAACAGCAAGCGAAAGAAATCTATAGCAATAAATGGCAATATGAAATTGATCGTTTAAGTTATTTGAAACAATTTAACCCAAGTATTCGCGAAGATGAAATTGCACGTTTGCAGAAGCTTCAAAAAGAAGGCTTAAGCCTTTTAGAAGGTTTAGCTGTAACGCCTGAAGCGATTCGAGTCTTGGTGGTGGTAAAGCCATAAAATAAAAAAAGCACCCTAGGGTGCTTTTTTTAGGACTGCAGAAATTGATTGAAGTCAGGTTTTCTTTTTTGTAAGAAAGCCATCACGGCTTCAATCATTTCAGGTGATGTTAAACGTTCTGCAACAACCTCAGCTTCCTGAACAATACAATTCAGAATTTGATCTTGCTCGGGTCGAATTTGTTTTTTAATAATTTTTAGCGTGGTCATTGGCAGTTGACTCATCTGTTGAGCTCGCTGCAAAGCTAATTGTTCAGGTTGCTCGCAAATCTGATTGATGATTCGACATTTTAGCGCTTCTTCCGCTGAAAATTTTCGACCTGTGAGCAATAATTCGGCAGCCATATGATAACCAGCCAACTCAGTGAAAAGAAGGCTGGTGCCACCCTCTACAGATAATCCCAAACTTACAAATGGAATTTGAAATTCTGTATCGGGGTGGGCGTATACCATGTCACAGTGAAATAGCATAGTGACGCCAACGCCTATAGTGCAGCCACGTACCGCAGCAATAATAGGTTTAGAAAATCTTGCGATCGCTTTTAGGAAGACAAAGGGTGGTGTAGCATCAGCGGCTAAACCAACATATTTTTGAGCGGCAGACATAAAATCTTTCAGATCATTTCCTGCGGTAAAATCATGTTCGTTACCCTGTAAAATCACAACATTCACTTGTTGAGATTGATCTGCCGCATCCAATATTTTTGCAATGTCATTGTACATTTCCCCAGTTAAAGCATTTTTTTGCTCGGGGTGATCAATTTTGATGGTCAGGATTCTATTCTCAATCGTGACATGAATAAAAGAGTTTAGTGAATCTAAATTTTTTAACATGGCGGCATTCCTTGTCGCAAATTAAAAAAGCTCAGTAGACACGATTGTATACTGAGCTTTTATTCGTGCCTTATTGGCATTAAAGTCGATTTAAAATTTGCTCAGCATCTGAATAATTCATGTATTTTGGTACGGCATAAATTCCATGGGCTTCAGTAAAAGCAGATTTAATCATCTCTGGGAAATCTTGCTTTTTTAAATTCGGAATCTCAGTATTGATTTTCAAATTTTTGAGTAATTGCTTTACGCTTTGAATGAAAATATTTGCGGCTTGTTCATCCGAAGTGTGTGACGAGCTTAAACCAATTTTCTTCGCTGCTAGTGCTAAGCGTTTTTCTGATGCTTTACGATTAAATTCTAGAACATGAGGCAAGATAATAGCATTAGCGCGTCCGTGTGGGATTTGATATTGAGTCCCTAATTGATGCGCCAAAGCATGTACATAGCCAATTCCAGCACTATTCATTGCCAAACCAGCATAATGAGAACCTAGCGCCATTGCTTCACGTGCTGCAATATTCTGACCATCTTCAAATGCAGTTTTTAAATTTTCCATGATCAATTTCATGGCTGCACTGGCGTAATAATCTGATTGTTTGTTGGCGAATCCGCTTACCCACGATTCAATTGCATGAGTAAGGGCATCAATACCAGTGTCAGCAGTGATAGCAGGTGGCATGCCTTTCATGATGACGGGATCTAAAGCAGTTGCTAATGGAACGACTTTGGGATCAATAACTAAGCCTTTGATATGAGTTTCACTGTCTGAAATAACTGCGGCAATGGTAACTTCAGAACCTGTACCGGCGGTGGTCGGAATCACGAACAATGGATATGCAGGTTTACGGCTTTTTAAAATTCCAAAAAGTTGTTTAGGTGATTTATGGTTTGCGGCTGCGAGCGCTAATACTTTTGCTGTATCAATCGTCGAACCACCCCCTATACCCAATACGCTATCGCATCCGGTATTTTTAAACAGTGCTAGAGATTTTTCGACAATTTCACAAGTTGGATCAGGTTTTACATCAGAGAAAATAACAACTTCAATCCCATTGTGCTGTAATTGATCTTGAATGGGTTGTATGACACCTAATTTGACTAATACTGCATCAGTCACAATCATCACTTTTTTCATGCCGAGCTGAGCAATATTGCCACACAATTGCATTGATGAATCTTCACCCGCAAATACGAGAGGATGTGATACTGGAATTGCAAGGGTGAGGGCTTTGACAGCCATGAGTTGAGTTTTTGCACGTAAAATAGTGGCAATCTGAGCCATAATGATCAATCTCTATCCATGAGTTTGATTTAGTTATAGGATAATCATTGTCCAAGTACATTGGCGATAATCATCAACACATTGGTCTTAAATTACAATTTTATCAAAAATATAGCGCAATTAAACTGAGCAAAATAATGGTTGGATTTTGATCAGAATTCATGATAGAAAATAGAAAATAATTCGAAAATTTAAATCGTAAAGCTGTAGTTTTTACTCGGCAATCAGGAACTCAGGACGAGTTTAAAACGATTAAATCAGCTTTCGGTTATGAGTCATTACATAACAACAATGATGCGTTATTGGGAGTCATTTCACATGGAAGTAAATCAGCACAACAACCAATTTGAGTTTTTACCAACTCATATTCACTACTTAATGTATTGGGAAAATAAATCGCCAGACCAAGATTTCTTGGTTCAGCCTTTACCAAATGGTCAGGTGATTAAATACACCTGGGGAGAAGTGGCCAGTCAAGTCAAAAAAATGGCTGCTTATTTACAATCTCTGAATTTGCCAGGCCACTCACAGATTGCAATTTTTGGTAAAAATAGTGCGCACTGGATCATGGCAGATCTTGCCATTTGGATGGCAGGGCACGTGTCGGTTCCCTTATATACGACTCTCAATGGTGAAGGCACCAAATATGTTCTAGATCATAGTGAAACTAAGGCTCTGTTTATCGGTAAGTTGGATGGCATTGGAGATAGTTGGAACGATGTAAAACAAATCATCCCGCAAGATATGCATTGTATTAAATTGCCATTGGCGCCTGACTATAATGCGCCGACATGGGATGAAATCACTGCAAAAACAGCACCAACCAGTGAGCCTTATTTTCCAAACGAGGATGAGCTTGCGACCATTATTTATACCTCGGGCAGTACAGGTCTACCTAAGGGCGTTATGCAAAGTTATAAGACCTTACTCTCACCTGCGAGTGAGCTGAAATCTACGTTTGGTGTTTCAGAAAAAGATCGTGCTTTATCTTATTTGCCGCTAGCTCATGTTGCAGAGCGTGTATTTATTCAATCATCGGTGATGATTTGTGGTTTTACCGTTTATTTTGCCAATTCATTAGATACATTTATTGAAGATCTTAATCGTGCAAAACCAACGATCTTCTTTTCTGTGCCACGTTTATGGACTAAATTTTATTTGGGGATTAATGAAAAAATTCCACTTAATGTACAAAACGTGTTGTTTAAAATCCCATTCTTGGGCAATAAGATTAAGCAAAAACTCTTGGCAAAATTGGGTTTGAATCATGTTCGTTATGCTTTAACGGGTTCTGCACCTTTACCCGTAGATATTATTAAATGGTATCGTAATTTGGGCTTAGAGTTGCTTGAAGTTTATGGAATGACAGAAAACTGTGGATACTCGCATATCACACGTATGGGTGAATATATGAGTGGATATGTCGGACATGTTCAAGCACGAGTAGACTGCAAGATTGATGAGAATGGTGAGATTTTAGTCAAAAGCCCAGGAACAATGTTGGGTTATTACAAAAACCCAGAAAAAACAGCTGAAGATTTGACTGAGGATGGTTATTTAAGAACAGGTGACATGGGTGAAATTGATGCGACTGGCCGTCTAAAAATTACTGGACGTGTAAAGGACATCTTTAAAACTCAGAAAGGTAAGTATGTAATGCCTGTACCAATTGAACAAAAGATTGGTAATAACCAAATGATTGAATCTGTCTGTGTTGGTGGTGCAAGCCATAAACAGCCGATCGCCTTTGTGATGTTGGCAGAAGAAATTCGCAATAAATTACAGCAAGATAATAAACGTGATGATATCGAAGCAAAATTAATTGAGTTGAAGAATGAAATTAATGAAAAGCTTGAACCGCATGAAAAAATTGCATTCTTTGTGGTCATCATGGATTTGTGGACGATGGATAATGATATGTTGACGCCGACTATGAAGATTAAGCGTAATAAAATTGAGGCGAAGTACGAAGCATTTATTCCAACTTGGGTTGCTCAAAATAAAGAAGTAATTTGGGAAAAGTAATAAAAAAGCCCTTCAACTGAAGGGCTTTTTTACATTCAATATTCATTCTTTCAGATGACGTGCGCCTTCTAAAATCATTCGGATCATCGTCATCGTTTGTTCAGCTACAACTTTTCTTTCATCGTGTGGCATGTTGATTAATTTAGCACCCATAGTGAATACCAATTGAGTAATCGCTTTTGCAGCTAATTCTGGATGCTTGATTTTATGAGGGTTATTTTGCTCAAGGCGAACAAGATCATCCATGAGTTCTTGCTGAAAGTAATTGAGCTGTTTTTCAACCGCCTCTTTATAAGAGGCAGAACCAGTATAACCTTCACGTAACAACAAGCTCAGATTACCTTCGTCAGCATCTAACTGTTCAATAAATACTTCAACTGAACTACGCACAATACTTGAATTACGAACTGCTTTTAAGCGGGCTTGATGCAAGATTTGACGTAAAACAATACCTGAGCGATCAATCAATTCAATGGCAAGTTCATCGATATCTTTGAAATGTCTATAAAAGCTGTTGGGGGCGATTCCTGCTTCACGAGCAACTTCGCGTAAGCTTAAAGATGCGATGCTTTTTTGAGGTCCGATAAGGTTGAGAGCAGCTTGGAATAATTCTTCTTTCGTGATTGTGGCTTTTCTTCCGACTGTACGTGCAGTTGGATGCTCCAAAATGGATGCGGATTCACTGGCATGCAGAGGAGAAAGGGGAATCGTAGAGCTGCTCATAAATATCAGATGTTTACAGTTAGAGTTGCATTATATCGCTCTGTGTCAGGATATGGAAATCAATAGATGATATACAAGTGTCTATACAAATATATATACATGTGTATAATAATTCTAAACCCACTGTGATGAGCCCATAATGCAAGCAGTTAAGCAACCTAAAAATTTGATTAGATCCGCAGTAAATGCTGTATTTGATCCGAATGCTGCCAATTTTTGGTTGCAAAAGATCGATCCAATTTGGTCGGTGAATCAATCATTAGGCAAAATTGTTGAACGTACACAAGTTGCAAATGATACGGTCAGCTTAAAAATTGCGGTTAATCGAAAATTTCAGTTTGGTGAAGCAGGGCAACATCATCCAGTTATTGTCACGACACGAGGTCGTTGTTTTGAACGTACCTATAGTTTGACCAAAATCGACACTCAACATGTATTGTTGACTGCTAAGAAAGTCGATCAGGGTGTAGTCAGTTCTTGGATTAACGATATGGCTGAGGTAGGCGATATTGTTGAGTTTGGTGCACCCTATGGAGATATGACACTTGGAAGTGTAAATACACCTCTATTAATGCTGGCCGCAGGGAGTGGTATTACTCCAATGTACAGCTTAATCAAGGCATTATTGCAGCAACAAAAAAAATTAGTTCAGCCAGTTAAATTGATGTACTGGGCAAAAAAAACAGAAGATTTAGCATTTCAAACAGAGTTGATTGCTTTGGCGAATCAACACTCAAATTTTAATGTTGAATTTTTTACCACTCAAGATGAAGTGGCTGATTCCCGTTTAGAAGATTCTCATTTAACTGCTATCGAATCCTTAGATCAATATACGGTTTATGCATGCGGTCCAGCAGGATTTGTGCAAGTTGCTGAACAACTAACTGATACTCGTGTTCATAAATTTAAAGGTGAAGCATTCAGTGTTGAACCATTCATTAGTGATGAAACTGGTTTTGTTCAGGTCACACTTACGAAATCAAATAAGGTCGTCACGATTCCAAAGGGACAATCAATACTTGCAAGTTTAGAGCAACAAAATATTCGCCCACAGCACGGTTGCCGCATGGGGGTATGTAATAAATGTGCATGCCATAAAGCGCAAGGTGCAACTAAAAACCTCGTCAATGGTGCAGAAAATACTGAGCCTGGAAATCTGCTCAAAATCTGTATCAATTCAGCTCAGTCTGATCTCACTATCGACCTATAAGCGAGAATAATCATGAATATGCCAGTTCAAGCACAATATTTCAAAAACCCAAAAAATTGTGAACTCACTGATGCACAACTTGATGAACTCGCACGTGAACTTGATGCAATTAAGCAGGAAGTTCTTGATGATTTAGGTGAAAAAGACGAAAAGTATATTAAGCGAGTGTATGCAGCGATTCGCTACAGTTCAATCCTTGGACGTGCATGCTTATTTGCTGGCTGGTTTCCTCCAGCATGGCTTTTAGGCACAGGCTTGCTTGGTTTTGCCAAAATCATGGAAAACATGGAGTTGGGCCATAATGTGATGCATGGTCAATATGATTGGATGAACGACCCTAAATTTAAAGGGACAACTTACGAATGGGATATCGTCGGCACATCTGATGATTGGCGCCAAACCCACAACTACAAACACCATACCTATACCAATATTAAAGGTATGGATGATGATATTGGTTATGGAATTCTTCGTTTGTTCCCAGAGCAACGCTGGAAAAAAGGATATTTATTACAACCACTTTACAGTATTCCATTCTGTTTGTTATTCCAGTGGGGTGTAGCGATTCAGAACTTAGAAATTGGTAAGCGCTTAAAAGGGCGCATGACCAAAGAAGAATTTCAACAACGTTTGAACCCGATGAAAAAGAAAATGGGGAAACAGTTATTTAAAGATTATGTTTTCTTCCCACTCATTGCAGGTCCTGCAGCATTACCCGTTTTCACAGGTAATTTAGTCGCTAATGGTATTCGTAATATTTGGACATTCAGTATCATTTTCTGCGGTCACTTCACCAAAGATGTGGAAGTTTTTCCGAAGTCAGTTTTAGAAAATGAAAGCCGTGGCCATTGGTATATGCGTCAAATTCGTGGGTCTTCTAACCTGACAGGTTCTGAAGGATTCCATATTTTGACGGGGCATTTGAGTCATCAGATTGAGCATCATCTTTATCCAGATATTCCTGCTCGACGTTACCGTCAAATGGGGCCTAAAGTGAAAGCGGTGTGTGAAAAATACGGCTTGAATTACAATAATGCGAGTTTATTTAAACAATATGGTCAGGTTTTGGGACGTATTGTGAAATATGCCTTCCCATTTAAAAAGTAAGAAACAAAAAAAGCCACTTATTGAGTGGCTTTTTGAACTTTAATAGCGAACTATTTTAATTGAATTGATCCATTTGCATTGACTGTGATTGTTGATTCTCCAGCAGCCATATTTTGTGAGTCTGCAGCGGGTGCACTCTCTACAACCATTGCGGCACGTGCCATGGCTAATGGTCTTGGTGAATAATTATTGGTGTTCATATTCAAGTTAACCAAGTTATAACTAGAACGATTCCAAGCTTTAGTGAGAACCTGAGCGCGCTGTTGGAAATTTTGCGTGGCTTCTGTCAATAACTCATTTTCAACCTGCTTTCGTTTTTCAGTGGAAACAGTGAAATTAATCGATTGTGTTTGAAAATCTTGTTGTAACTCGCTAATTAACTGGCTCGCTGCTTTAAAATCTTTGCTTTCAATATTCACTTCAGCGCGGCCGCGCCATTCCTTCAGTTTTGTTGAATTGTTGTTGTCATAGACAGGGTAAGTGGTCTGAGAACCTGTTTCGACCTTAACTTGGGGGTATTTTTTACTGATGTTGATGGCCTGATTCATCAATTGGGTCATTTGTGTTGAAAGTTGTGCAGGCTGTTTATTACTTTTTTCAATAAATAGAATGGCGTGCATTTCATCATTAGAGACTTGTTTAGAAGCGTCTGCTTGAAGATTAATAATATTAGTTTTAGGTTCTGTGTCAGCAAGTACCGAAAAGCTAATCCCGGTAGCTAAGATCAATAGTGGCAGTTTTAATAATTTCATTGTTATCTCTGTATCTTCACCTGATGAATATTCTACAGAATATTCTAATCTTTTTTGATGGAGAGAAAATGTGATTATTTGGTGATGAGATAGTAGCAATTGTAATATTCAACACCGATTTTACGACTTAAGTCGCCTTAACAAGGCTTTTAAAATGTATTTTAATTGAATTGTAGTTGAACAATAAAAGAATATAACTTGTCTTTGGATTAGTGCATTAATAATTTGTAATTGATGGATAATTCTATTATCAATGGTCTAATAAGTAGTATTAGAAATAGATTAAACATTCTGTATATTTAAATAATAAAATTTTAAAAACATGTAAAACAATAAGATAGTGTCTTGATTTGATAAATTATTTATAGTCTGAAACTATTGTCATAAAGAAAATAAGTATTGGCATATAGGTCAAGATTTTTCCATTCTAGCTCTCATCAGAGATGCAGGTATCTCTCTAAAAGAATTTGTCCTTTAGAAGGTTGTTTTCAAGCAATTTCCTAAGGTCAAATAGATCATCGAATGAAGTTGAAGGAAGTCTTGATGTCTAATTCTGCTGTAGTTGAATCAGTAGCACAAGCGTTACGAACTGCTGAATTATCACAAAGTGCAATCGCACCAATTCGCCCAACGTTGGGTGGTGAAGCTGCTGATGTAGATATCGCTTACGCTGTACAAGAAGTGAATACAGCGCGTGCCTTATCAGAAGGTCGTCGTTTAGTTGGGCGTAAAATCGGTTTGACATCAAAAGTGGTTCAAGCACAACTCGGTGTAGATCAACCTGACTTCGGTATGCTGTTTGCAGACATGGCTTATGGTGATGGAGAGGCGATTCCTGCAGGTCTATTGATCCAACCTAAAGTAGAAGCGGAAATCGCTTTGGTGATCAAACAAGATTTAACGAAAGAAAAACACACTTATGCTGACATTATCAGCGCGACTGATTATGCACTTCCTGCTGTTGAGGTGGTGGATAGTCGAATTGAAAACTGGAAGATCAGTTTGATTGACACTGTCGCAGATAATGCATCTTCAGCTGCATTTGTATTGGGTTCACGTCCTGTAAAACTCGATAACCTTGATCTAGTGAATTGTAAAATGATCATGACACGTGGTGAAGAAGTCGTGTCTCAAGGTGTTGGTAAGGCTTGCTTAGCAAACCCTTTAAATGCAGCTGTCTGGCTTGCTGATGAAATGGTACGTCGTGGTCGTCCATTGTTAGCTGGTGACATTATTTTAACAGGTGCATTAGGCCCTATGGTTGTAGCAAACCCAGGTGATGAATTCAAAGTTGAGATTGAAGGCTTTGGTTCAGTGACTGCTGCTTTCGCTGCTGAATAAGTCGGAATTTTGAGAGAGTACGTTAATGAAAAAGATTAAATGTGCAATGATCGGACCAGGTAACATTGGTACTGATTTGCTTTACAAACTTCAACGTAGCGAATGGTTAGAGCCAGTTTGGATGGTGGGTATCGATCCTACTTCTGAAGGTCTTGCTCGTGCTGCGAAAATGGGTTTAAAAACCACTGCAGAAGGGGTTGATGGTCTTCTTCCTCACGTCATTGAAGATGATATCAAAATTGCTTTTGATGCAACGTCTGCATATGTACATGCTGAAAACAGCCGCAAGTTAAATGAACTTGGTGTACTGATGATTGACTTAACACCTGCTGCAATTGGTCCTTTCTGTGTTCCACCTGTGAACTTAGAAGCTTTACTTGCAGAAGGTGAAGTGCCTAACGTGAATATGGTAACGTGTGGTGGTCAGGCGACAATTCCTATGGTTGCAGCAGTTTCACGTGTTCAACCTGTTGAATATGGTGAGATCATCGCGACTGTGTCTACAAAATCTGTAGGTCCTGGTACACGTAAAAACATCGACGAATTCACACGTACAACTGCGGGTGCTATTGAGAAAGTTGGTGGTGCGAAAAAAGGTAAAGCGATCATCATCATTAACCCTGCTGAGCCACCACTTATGATGCGTGACACAGTACACTGTCTTGTTGAAGGTGAGCCAGATCAAGCTGCGATCACTGAATCAGTTCACGCGATGATTAAAGAAGTGCAAAAATATGTACCAGGTTACAAACTTGTAAATGGTCCAATTTTTGATGGTAACCGTGTTTCTATCTTCTTGGAAGTAGAAGGTTTGGGTGATTTCTTGCCGAAATATGCAGGTAACCTCGACATTATGACAGCTGCAGCTGCTCGTACAGCAGAAATGTTTGCTGAACACGTATTCAACAAAGAAGAAGCTTAAGGAGCAACCGCATGTCTAAGATTATTGTTCATGATATGACTTTACGTGATGGTATGCATCCGCAGCGCCATCAAACGACTGTTGAGCAAATGATTGCAATTTCAACAGCACTTGATGATGCAGGCGTACCATTAATTGAAGTCACTCACGGTGACGGCCTTGGTGGTTCATCAGTAAACTACGGTTTTGCTGCAGCGACTGACGAAGAATACTTGTCTGCTGTTGTACCGCGTATGAAGAATGCAAAAGTTTCTGCACTTCTTCTTCCTGGTATCGGTACGGTTGACCACTTGAAAATGGCACATGAAATCGGTGTATCAACGATTCGTGTTGCAACTCACTGTACTGAAGCTGACTGTTCTGAACAGCACATCACCGCTGCGCGTAAATTAGAAATGGACACAGTGGGCTTCTTAATGTTGGCTCACATGGCATCTCCAGAGCGTCTTTTAGAAGAAGCGAAGAAGATGGTGTCTTACGGTGCAAACTGTATTTATGTGACTGACTCAGCAGGTTACATGCTTCCTCAAGATGTAATTGATCGCGTTGGACACTTACGTCAACACTTGGACCCAAGCATTGAGTTGGGTTTCCACGGTCACCACAACTTAGGTATGGGTGTATCAAATACTGTTGCTGCTGTTGAAGCAGGCGCGGTACGTGTTGACTTGGCATCTGCAGGTCTCGGTGCGGGTGCAGGTAACACACCACTTGAATTGTTCATCGCTGTTGCAAATCGTATGGGTATGGACACAGGCGTTGACTTGTTCAAAGTACAAGATGTTGCTGAAGATCTCGTGATTCCAATGATGCACAACCCAATTCGTGCAGACCGTGATGCAGCTACTTTAGGTTATGCGGGTGTTTACTCTTCATTCCTATTGTTCGCTAAACGTGCTGAAGCGAAATATGGCGTATCTGCGCGTGAAATCTTAATGGAGCTTGGTCGCCGTGGTACTGTTGGTGGTCAGGAAGACATGATTGAAGATCTAGCTTTGACTATGGCTAAAGCAAAAGAACTTAACGCATAATTTAAAAGTGATTTGAAAGAGCACTCTTAGGAGTGCTTTTTTTATGAATTTAGAAAAGATACATATAAAAAAACAATTGCGTGAGATGTTTGGGTGCTTATATTGAGTGATTTGGTATAGAGCGTATCGTGATTGTTAAACTTAAAAACTATTAAATAAAATGGCAAAATGCTTCTGGGTTAATTTGTAAGATATTAAAATATAATAAATTATCCATAGTAAAAGTTAATTTGCTTAGTTGCTGAGCTATTATTAATTGTTTATAACAATGAGAGTTTTTAAAGTATTGTTTTTCATCGGAAAAGTCTAAATTTTTTTTAGACTCTAGTCTGATTTCTTCAGAGTGCACAATTTAGCAATATGCTCATCAACGCTGATTTGAGTATAGGATGAAGCCATGCGTCATCAAAAATTATGGCTAGCAATGATTGCTGCAACAACTCTAGGGACAACTGCTGCTCACGCGAATTTTGTGGCTGATTCAAATGTTCAGCTTAAATTTAAAAATTTCTATTTAGAACGTAATTACGATACAGCACCAAATCTAGATTATGGTAACTGGACGCAAGCAATCACTTTAGATGCTAAATCGGGTTATCACGATATTGGTGCAGGCATTCAAGTTGGTGCAGATCTCTTGGCTCAATATGCAATTGGATTGAAATCGCGTGATTCTGTAAATGACATTCATATGCCATATGATAACAGTCAAGGTCGTACAGAACGCGATAATGCTAAATTCGGTGCGACTTTAAAAGTTAAAGTTTCTGAAACTGAACTTAAAGTAGGTGATTTATTGCCGATGTCACCAGTTATTTTCTTCGATCCATCACGCCAATTATTAACTACTTATAGTGGTGCATGGTTAGAGTCGAAAGATATTCAGGATACTAAATTAACCTTAGCTTATATTGATGGTATTAATGCGCGTTACGATAATCAGTATCAAGATTTGACCTTATTCCCAAACAATGATTTTGCGAAGGCAGAAGCTCAAGGTCTCACAACTGATGATGGAATGTATATTGTTGGTGTTGATCACCAGTTTACATCAAAGATTGGTGGTAGTTATTGGTTCGCTGATTTAACTGACATCTTCAAGCAACATTATGTTGCTGCAAGCTATAAAACTAAACTTGATGAAAAAACGAATTTAGATGCACATATTCGTTACTTCGATAACAGTGAAACTGGCGATAAACTTTTTGGTGAAATTGATAGCCAAGCAATTTCTATGGGGGCGAAAGTCAATCATGGTATGCATACCGTTCAGTTGGGTTATCAAGAGATGTTTGGGGAGCATGGAGATAAAGCGACACTATTCCCAACATTGGGTGGTTGGGTGCCACAACCTTATTTAGATAATTGGTCCGTCGCGAGTTTTATCCGTAAGGATGAGAAATCTTGGAGCGTTGGTTATACCTATAATTTTAAAGAAATGGGTGTACCAGGATTATCTGCCACTGTACGTCATTTCCAAGGTTGGAATATTGATACGGCAACACCAGGTCGAGGTCGCGAGAATGAAAATAACATCATCGTGAACTATGTTGTGCCAGAAGGTAAGTATAAAGGTCTTGGTTTCAACTATATGTTCATTGATACTAATTATAACAACATCAATGTTCCAGGTACCTTGAGTGATTTAGAAGAGCATCGTGTGGCGTTAAGTTATAGTTATAAATTCTAAAAAATGAAATTGATCTCGATATGATGAGCAAGGATCATATCGAGATCTTATCAAGTCATATTAGAGGGTGAATATTGATTTTAAAAAAATAAGAAAAAACAGTAATTTATTTAATTGGTAAAAAGATGGATGCAATCGTAAATTTGTATCAGTTGAAAGGTACAGAGCAGTTAATATAAGACTGTAAAACTATCATTTGTAAACATCAACTGATGATTGTTTCACAAATATATGATCAGTTATAGACAGTTAGAGGACTATGATGAGCACTGTTCAAATTCCAGAATATAAAACGGATTCATTCTTTGGTTTAGAAGATAAATGGATCGAAACTGCTGAAGGTGAGTTAACCCATTATCATGAAATTGGTGAAGGCACGCCTATTTTATTCCTTCATGGTTCTGGTACTGGTGTATCAGCAGCTGCTAACTGGTGGTTGAATTTACCTGCAATTGGTGAGCAAGCGCGTTGTATCGCAATTGATACCATTGGTTATGGTCAAACTGTCGTTGCACCAGGAACTCAATACGGTATCCGTGCATGGGTTGATCATGCAATTCGTACTCTTGATGCACTTGGTATTGAAAAAACATGGTTAGTAGGTAATTCGCTAGGTGGTTGGTTAGCATTCCAATTGGCACTTGATTATCCAGAGCGTGTACTCGGTATTGTTTCAATGGGTACAGGTGGTGCAAAACAAACTGCAGCCCTAAAAGCGCATGCAAACCCAGTTTTAACAGAAGAAGGTATTCGTAAGACACTTTCAATGTTCGTTGTAAATAAAGACTTAATTACAGATGAGCTGGTAAAAGTACGTTTTGATTCTGCGGCGAATGACTATGCATCTGATCGTTTAATGGATGTTGTGGGTGCGCGTGACCGTGATCGTTTCGAGTTCCCATTAGACTTTGAAAAAATGAAAGATATTACAGTTCCTGTATTATTGATTCATGGTACTCAAGATGTGGTGATTCCTGTGTCTCGTACTTGGGACATTTTAAATATCGTTCCTAATGCTGATGCACATATTTTCAGTCAGTGCGGTCACTGGTCACAAGTTGAAAAAGCAGAAGAATTTAATACGGTGATCAAAAATTATCTAGCAGTTCATGGTGTTAAATAATTTCAGATCCTAAAAAACTAAAAAAGAGGATGATTTAATCATCCTCTTTTTTAAAACTGAAAATACAGAACATGTGTTTAATACGTTTAAATCTGCATATTGATAATCAATATTGAGCATTGATCTGTTTTAATTCATTAGACTTAAGTGGTAGAGCAAGTCTAATTAGTTAATGGGTTGTTTAAAAATTAGTCTATTCTAAAGCCTGAATTCATACAATTTATGATGATATTCGTAAAACTTTATTAGACTAAAGTCTAAGACTGATGGTTGAAATAAAAAATAAAAATCACCGCTATGTTTAACGGTGATCATTAATTTGAAAAAAAATTAATTAATGACGATTAATATCAAGGTAAAAAACAGAGCTCAGTAAGTCCATAAATTTTTTGACGCCTTCTGAGTTAGTACTTTTTCTATAGCTTGCAAATAAATCGATTGAAGGTAATTCCACGTCTAGCGGGCGAATCACGGTGTTGTTCATCGTCAGTGGTGCGATATATCCAGGTAGAAAAGTACAGCCCAGGTTCATGCCAATAGAATTAATGTTAAAGAGGATATTGTCTGCAGTTTGAACAATATTTAAATTGATTTGATGGTATTTTGCAAAATCTAGAATGATCTTATTTAGGGTTTGAGATTGCTGTTCAGAAGGAATAATGAAATCGATTCCATCGAGCTCTTTTACTGGAATGCGATCGTATTTAGCGAGTGGATGATCTTTGGGGAGTAAGAAAATCAAAGGTTCTCGTAAAACAAATTGACTTTCGATTTCATCACTAAATAGATTTTGACGAGTAAAAGCGATATCAATTTCGCCTTTTTTTAACATTTTTGACTGATCGGAGTTGTTTAAGCTTAACAATTCAATCTTTAAATCCCGGTTTTGAACACGAAGATTAGGGAGAACGTAAGGAAAAATTTTCATTTCAACTACAGGAACAAAGCCGATACGTAACAATTGCTGTTTAGATTTGGCAATCTGACGAGTCATTGCGACTGCTTTGTCTGCTTGGGCTATCGTGAGGCGAGCTTGTTCAAGGAAGACTTGACCCTCCTCAGTGAGTTCTACCTTACGTTTTGTACGATAAAGCAAAGGGACGCCAATTTCATCTTCAAGATCTTTAATCTGCTGGCTCAATGATGGCTGAGCAGTATAAAGGCGCAAGGCTGCTTTGGTGAAGTTGAGTTCTTCTGCCACAGCAATGAAATATCGTAGGTGTCGTAGTTCCATAAAAAAATCATCCAAAGATTGATTCATATAATGTCTAAATATGATCAAGTGCGAGTATAGTTCACAAATGGATATTCGGTGAAGTGGGGCTGAGCATATTGAAATATCAACGTTATTATTAAAATGTGGTAAAATTCACGTATTGAGCGATTGATTAATTTATCGATAAAACATCTTGATTCAAACAAAAAAAATATTTCCCCAAAACTCGTTCAAAACTCATTATCTCTGCAAAGTTGAGTCTATTAGTTTGTGTCTAATTTAGTCACAGGAGAGCTTTTCATGAGTGGGAAAATTGATGTGCGCGAAATCGATGCTTTAGTCGATGCACAAAATGGACGTATCACGCCATCTATTTATACAGATCCAGATATCTATGAACTAGAACTTGAACGTGTGTTCGGTCGTACATGGTTATTCCTTTGCCATGAAAGCCAAATTCCAAAGGCTGGTGATTTCTTCAATACCTATATGGGTGAAGATCCGATCATCGTGGTACGTCAAAAAGACGGTTCAATCAAAGCATTGTTAAACCAATGTCGTCACCGTTCAATGCGCGTGAGCTTTGCTGACTGCGGTAACACTCGTGCATTTACATGTCCATACCACGGTTGGTCTTATGGCGTAGACGGCTCTCTTAAAGATATTCCTCTTGAAGATCGTGCATTCCCTCAAGGCGCATGTAAAGAGAAGTGGAGTTTGATCGAAGTAAACCGTGTGAAGTCTTATAAAGGCTTAATCTTCGGTTGTTGGGATGAAACAACTCCAGACCTTGAAGAATACATGGGTGATATCGCTTGGTACTTAGATGGCGTATTAGATCGTCGTCCAGGTGGTACTGAGATCATCGGTGGTGTTCATAAGTGGGAAATCGAATGTAACTGGAAATTTGCGGCTGAACAGTTTGCATCTGACCAATATCATGCATTGTTCTCTCACGCATCTGCGATTCAAGTATTAGGTGCTAAACCTGATGACGAATCTACTAAGAAATTAGGTGCTGCGCAAACTGCACGTCCTGTATGGGAAACTGCGAAAGACGCAATCCAATATGGTTCACGTGGTCACGGTTCAGGCTTCTTCTTTACAGAGAAACCAGATGCAAACGTATGGGTTGATGGTGAAGTAGCAAACTATTTCCGCGAAACTTACGAAGAAGTTAAAGAGCGTCTTGGTGAAATCCGTGCGTTACGTCTTGCGGGTCATAACACTATGTTCCCAACATTGTCTTGGTTAAACGGTACAGCAACACTTCGCGTATGGCATCCACGTGGTCCAAACAAAACTGAAGTATGGGCGTTCTGTATTGCGGATGCTGAAGCGTCACAAGAAGTGAAAGAAGCGTTTGAACGTTCTGCGACACGTGCATTTGGTCCAGCTGGTTTCTTAGAGCAAGATGACTCTGAAAACTGGATCGAAATTCAAAAAGTCTTACGTGGTTACAAAGCGCGTCAAAACAAACTCATTATGGAAATGGGTCTTGGTAACGAGAAAATTCGTGAAGATGGTATCCCTGGTATCACTAACTATATTTTCTCAGAAACTGCGGCACGCGGCATGTACCGTCGTTGGGCAGACTTGCTAATCCATGAAAAATGGGAAGATGTTGAGAAAGCAGCTGACGAATATGAGAAGGAGCTTATGAAATGAGTCAAGTGAGTTTAGAACTTCACCATCAAATTAGCCAATTCCTCTATCGTGAAGCGAAATTGCTTGACGATTGGAAATTCCGCGACTGGTTAGATACGTTAGCTGAAGATATTTCTTACACGCTACGTACAACACCAAATGCTCAAACACGTGACCGTCGTCGTTCAATTGAACCACCTACAACTTGGGTGTTCAATGATACGAAAGATCTTTTAGAGCGTCGTGTTGCTCGTCTTGAAACAGGTATGGCTTGGGCTGAAGAGCCTCCATCACGTACAACTCATATGGTGAGTAACGTGATCGTAGAAGCTACTGAAGTGGAAGGCGAATACGATGTATACGTTACATATCTTTTGTACCGTACACAAAAAGAGAAAGATGTCACGATTTACTGTGGTAAACGTCATGACAAGATCCGTAAAGTTGAAGGTGGCTTAGGCTTCCAAATTTTCAACCGTAAGATCACGCTTGATCAAGTTACCTATAACTCTCACAACCTGAGTGTGTTCTTCTAATGAATAAGATTTTTGTTTGCCAAGTTGACGAATTAGACGAAGGCGAAGCGTTGAAAGTAGATTGCGGCGTTAACGGTATCGATGCGCTTGCAGTGTTTAACAATGGTGGTGAGTTCTTCGCAATGAATGACCGTTGTTCTCATGGTAATGCTTCAATGTCAGAAGGTTATCTTGAAGATGATGGCACTGTCGAATGTCCATTGCATTCAGCTCGCTTCTGTTTAAAAACCGGTCAAGCATTATGTTTACCAGCGACAGATCCAATTCAAACTTTCCCAGTGATTGTTGAAGATGGTGCGTTATACGTTGAGATGGCAGGAGAGTAATCATGGGTTGGCTTAAAGGCGAAGTTGCACTGATCACAGGTGGTGGTTCTGGTTTAGGTTGGGCTTTAGTTGAACGCTTCCTTGAAGAAGGTGCGCACGTTGGGGTGTTACAACGTTCACAATCTAAAGTCGATGCTTTAAAAGAACGCTTTGGTGATCAAATTGTTGCAATCGCTGGTGATGTTGCCAACTATGAAGACAATGTCCGTGCTGTAAAAGCAACTGTTGAGCGTTTTGGTAAGCTTGATTGCTTTATTGGTAATGCAGGAATCTGGGATCACTACGCAGATATCGTCAATACTTCAGGTGAGCAACTTGATAAAGCGTTTGACGAAATCATGGGAATTAATACGAAAGCATTAATTCTAGGTGCTAAAGCTGCACTTGATGAGTTAGTAAAATCTGAAGGTTCGATAATCTTCACACTATCTAACTCAGCATTATATTCTGCGGGTGGTGGTCCAGTTTACACAGCATCTAAGCATGCTGGCGTAGGCATCATGAAGGAATTGGCGTACGAGCTTGCACCCAAAGTTCGTGTGAATGCTGTTGCGCCGTCAGGTATGAATGTAAACATTAAAGGTGCTGCATCATTAGGCCAAGAAAATCTAGGTCTTTTAGATGCGCGTGATCCTGAGAAAATCGCGCGTGGTATGCCGTTGAACTTCTTACCTGAGCCTGAAGAAATGACAGGTTCTTATGTGCTCTTGGCATCTCGTCAAAATAACCGACCTTTAACTGGTGTTCTGATCAATGCAGAATGTGGTTTGGGTATTCGTGGTCTACGTCAACCACGTGCTGGTTTCTTTGACGAATAAAATCTAGTCTAAAAAATGGACTTATCGGCAGCCTGTTCTAAGGCTGCCTTCCTTTTAAGGAGTCTCTCATGGCCGTTAAACTTATTTGTGCTTCGCACAGTCCTTTAATGGAATTTGCTTCACCTCAAGATCAGTCAAAAGAGCAAAAAGTACGTGCTGCTTTTGAACAATTATCTGCTGAAGTAAAAGCTTACGATCCAACACTGATCATTACTTTTGGTCCAGACCATTTTAACGGTTTTTTCTACGACCTTATGCCAAGTTTCTGTGTCGGTATCCGTGCTACGGCTGCTGGTGACTGGGATTACGGTAAAATTGACAATAAAATCGATGTTCCTGAAGACAAGGCTTTGGCACTTGTGCGTCAAGTTCTAGATGAAGGTATTGATGTTGCATACTCATATCGTATGCAGGCTGACCATGGTGTGACTCAACCATTACACTTCCTTTGTGATGGAAAACTTGATCGTTATAAAACGATTCCAATATTTATTAATGGCGCTGCCGCACCAATGCCAACCACAAAGCGTACCATTGCTTTAGGCCGTGCGGTTGGACAATATATTAAGTCACTTAATCTTGAAAATGAGCGTGTACTTGTATTGGGTACAGGTGGTTTGTCTCATGATCCACCAACACCTCAAATGGGTTCAGTGCCACCAGAAGTTGAAGAGTTTTTAATTGCTGGCCGTAATCCAACTGAAGAAGCACGTAATGCGCGTCAAGCGAAAATTATTGCAGTTGGTCAGAAACTTGCTGCTGGAGATACATCAGTTGCAGTACCGCTGAGCCCTGAGTGGGATATCGCATTGCTTGAGAAATTTAAACAAGCAGATTTTGCTGCAATGGAAGCGATGACTGAGGCAGAAATTCGTGTCGAAGGTGGTCGTGGTGGTCAAGAAGTGCGTTGCTGGATGGCAGCATTTGCTGCACTGAGCGAAGTTGGTGAGTATGAAATGACAACTCACTGCTATGAAGATATTAGTGAGTGGATTGCGGGCTTCGGTATCGTATCTGCGGAATTAAAAGGTTAATCCCATGAGCAATGTAAACAACATCGTCATCGTTGGTGCGGGTCAAGCAGGCGCAAGTGCGATCCTTGAGCTTCGTGCAAACAAATATGAAGGTAAAATCACATTAATTGGTGATGAAACGCATCTTCCTTATGAGCGTCCACCACTGTCTAAAGACGTGATTTTAAAACCTGAAGAAACCAAGATTGAAATTTTATCTGAAGAAAAATTAGCAGATCTTGGTGTGACAGCAATTCGCGGTAATGGTGTCGTGAAAATCAACGCTGAAGCCAAAACTGTCGAACTTCAAAATGGTGATGTTGTTGCTTATGACAAATTGCTGATTGCAACTGGCGGTGCAGCACGTCGTCTTCCAAACTTCGATGCACTTGGCAAACATGTTTACACGCTGCGTAATCTTGAAGATTCACAAGCCCTTGTACCAGTGTTACAAAAAGGTCAACGTATTATCCTGATTGGTGGTGGTGTAATCGGTCTTGAGCTTGCATCATCTGCGCGTTTCAAAGAGTGTGAAGTCACTGTCATTGAAATGGGTCCAATGGTGATGGGTCGTTCATCGCCACGTATCTTGAGTGAATTCTTGCTTGAACAGCAAAAATTGGCAGGTGTGGATGTCCGTCTTTCAACCTCAATTGCAGACTGCAAGCTTGATGGTGAAGAAATCGTGGTGACTTTAGCCGATGGCCAAGAACTTCGTGCGGATGCTGTGGTTTATGGTATCGGTATTGTGCCAAATGCGCAGTTGGCAGTTGACGCTGGTCTTGACGTTGATCTCGCGATCAAAGTAAACGAAAATTGCCAAACCTCAAATGCTGATATTTATGCGGCAGGTGATGTGGCAACTCAACTTCGTGACTGTGGTAACCACCGTCGTGTTGAGACTTGGGAAAATGCCAATCTTCAAGCAGGTATCTTTGCACGCCATGTGATGGGTGTAGAACATCCTACTCCTAATCCAGCATGGTTTTGGACAGACCAGTTGGACATTAACTACCAATTCGTAGGTGATATGGCAGCAGCTGAGTGGTTAGTACGTGGTGAAATCAATCCTGAGCTACGCGCAGAATCTTCATTTGTATTGTTCGGTGTGACTGACGGTATTATTGTTGGTGGTATTACGGTAAATGCGGCTAAAGAAATGCGTCATCTTAAAAAATTGATTAGCAAACAAGCTGCATTTGAAGCAGATAAATATTTAGATCTTAGCCAAGACCTTCGTAAACTTGTGAAGTAAACTTGGTAAGATTGTGCAACAGACCTAGGGTAACTTAGGTCTGTTTTTTATGTGCCTAAGAAAATATTGATTTAATTTTGAGCAAATTATGAATTCTAGTTCCTCAAATATAATGGTCGTTGCGAGTATATATGCCTTATTGGTATTGATATGGGCTGCAACACCACTTGCCATTGTATGGAGTGTTGCAGAAATTCATCCAATGTGGGTGCTCATCATTCGATACTTTGGTGCATCTATAATTGCTTTGGCGTTACTCAAAATGATGCGTGATCCACTCCCGTTTGATCATGTATCGCTGAAAAGTTATGTAGCTGGTAGCCTAAATTTAATAGGTGCGCAGTTATTTATCTATTTGGCAGCGAATTATTTAACGTCAGGCTTAATGGCACTGATCTTCGGATTTTCGCCATTGATTGCAGGTCTCATTGGACATCTCATTCTAAAAACACATAAGTTGTCTATTTTGCAATGGAGTGGAATGGTCATTGCCGTATTAGGTCTCACATTTGTTTTTGCAGAATCTGCAGATGAGCGAGTCAATCCTTGGGGTGTGGTTTTGATGCTGATCAGTATGGTGTCGTATATCAGTTCGATTTTTTGGGTCAAACAAATTAATGCACCTTTAAGCCCCATGAGTCAGGCGACTGGTTCATTAATCGTTTCAGCTCTAGGATCACTCTTAATCATTCCATTTATTTGGAAACAAATCCCAACCGTGCTACCAAGTACACAAGCGATGGTGGGTTTTTTATTCACAATGATCATGTCATCAATTGTTGCGATGCTGTGCTATTTTTGGTTAATTCGCCGCTTAGCAGCGTCGACAGTGTCTTTGAGTAATGTCATGACGCCAGTCATCGCCCTAGTTTTGGGGGCATCCTTAAATAATGAAATTATTCATAATGACGCCTTGTGGGGGATTGTCGTTGTGATGATGGGGTTGCTGATGTATTTTAATCGAGAGCTCTTGAAACTATTCTTAAAAAAATGAGTGAAAAAAGTGGTTTTAATCACACACGTACAACTACATGAATATATAAGATTCATAATGTTACAAAACTATGCTTTAGCCCAAGCTCGAATTTAGGAATACTGAAAAAGTCAGTTCAAATCAGCAAAAAAAATTGAACATTTTTTGCATAATTTGGACTGTTTTACTTTAGCTCAAGTTCAAACTTATCTAAAATAGAAGTGGTACAGTTTGAAATCTATACAAGTTATCAATTTGTCACATTAATATTTTAGAATCTGCTGGTGAAAACGATAGAAATCTATTTATTTTATTTCAAAATTCGTTATCATCGCGCCCTCTAGTTATAACTCTACACAATAGGCTAACTAGAACTCTATAAAGCACCGAGTCAAAGGACCGCAAGTCACCCGACTTATTTCTATTAACCCATATCAGAGATGGTAATTCGATATGAGCGTTTCTTCTGTAAATCCTGCACCTAATTCTACTAACGAATACTATTTGACTCGCCAAAGTCAGATGGAATCTAATGTTCGTAGCTATCCACGTAAATTGCCGTTAGCGATAGCAAAAGCACAAGGTTGCTGGGTTACTGATGTTGAAGGTACAGAGTACCTCGATTGTTTAGCTGGGGCAGGAACATTGGCTTTGGGCCATAATCATCCTGCGGTCATTCAAAGTATTCAAGACACTTTAGCGAGTGGTCTTCCATTACATACTTTGGATTTAACGACACCTTTAAAAGATGCTTTTACTGAAGCTTTACTTGCTGAATTACCGGGTGGTAAAGAAGAGTACTGCCTACAGTTCTGTGGTCCATCTGGTGCAGATGGTACAGAAGCAGCAATTAAACTTGCAAAAACATATACTGGCCGTGGCACTGTGATCAGCTTCTCTGGTGGCTACCATGGTATGACTCACGGCTCATTAGCAATGACAGGTAATTTGTCTGCTAAAAACGCTGTTAATGGTTTAATGCCAGGCGTTCAATTCATGCCGTATCCACATGAATACCGTTGCCCACTAGGTTTAGGCGGTGAAGCGGGTGTTGACGCGCTTACTTATTTCTTTGAAAACTTCATCGAAGATGTTGAAAGCGGTGTGACTAAGCCTGCTGCAGTTATCCTTGAAGCGATTCAAGGCGAGGGCGGTGTGGTTACAGCACCTGTGAAATGGTTGAAAAAAATTCGTGAAGTGACTGAAAAGCACAACATCGTTTTAATTCTTGATGAAGTACAAGCTGGTTTCGCGCGTTCAGGAAAAATGTTTGCCTTTGAACATGCGGGTATCGAACCTGATGTTGTAGTGATGTCGAAAGCAGTAGGTGGAAGCTTACCACTTGCAGTACTTGGTATTAAGCGTAAGTTTGATGCTTGGCAGCCTGCAGGTCACACGGGTACTTTCCGTGGTAACCAATTGGCTATGGGTACTGGTCTTGCTACGATCAAAACGATTAAAGAGCAAAATCTTGCGCAAAACGCACAAGAGCGCGGTGATTTCCTTCAAGCTGAATTGAAGAAATTAGCTGTAGAATTCCCATGTATCGGTAATGTACGTGGCCGCGGTTTAATGATCGGTATCGAAATCGTTGATGAGCGTAAACCTGCTGACCATATGGGTTCACTTCCTGCAGATGGTCAATTGGCTGCTGCAATCCAAGCAGCGTGTTTCAACAACAAATTGTTGTTAGAAAAGGGTGGGCGTAACGGTACAGTGATTCGTCTACTTTGCCCATTAATTATTAACCAAGCTGAATGTGAAGAAGTAATTGTGCGCTTTAAGAAAGCAATTTCTGAAGCATTAGTTGCGGTACGAGGCGCTTAATTCATGGTAGATTTTGCAGAACACCGTAAAGCTTTGCTCTGTAATGATGCTGCATCCATTGCTGACTATACGTCAGCAATGGATCAGGCAACTCAAGCAGTAGCAGCTTGGTTACAAAATGACAAAATGTACACAGGCGGTAGCATTAAAGAGCTACGCAGTGCAATTGCATTTAATCCTTCTAAAGAAGGATTGGGTGTGGAAAAGTCATTACAGCGTATGGTTGAGCTATTCCTTAATAAGAGCTTAAAAGTACATCATCCTCATTCTTTAGCGCATTTGCATTGTCCTACTATGGTGACTAGCCAAATCGCAGAAGTACTCATTAACGCAACTAACCAATCGATGGACTCATGGGATCAAAGCCCTGCAGGTTCATTGATGGAAGTTCAGTTGATCGATTGGCTTCGTCAAAAAGTTGGTTATGGTGCAGGTCAAGCAGGTGTGTTCACCTCTGGCGGTACGCAGTCAAACTTGATGGGTGTATTGCTTGCACGTGATGCATGTATCGCGAAAAACTGGAAAGACGAAAACGGCAATCCGTGGTCTGTTCAGCGTGATGGCGTACCTGCGGAAGCGATGCGAAACGTTAAAGTCATTTGTTCTGAAAATGCTCACTTCTCTGTGCAAAAGAACATGGCGATGATGGGAATGGGCTTCCAATCTGTAGTGACTGTGCCTGTCGACGAAAATGCGCGTATGGACATGGATGCACTAGAGAAAACCATGGCACACCTTCAAAATGAAGGCAAAATTGTGGCATGTGTGGTTGCAACTGCAGGTACTACCGATGCGGGTGCAATTGATCCTTTAAAGAAAGTCCGTGAAATCACCAACAAGTACGGCGCGTGGATGCATATCGATGCAGCATGGGGCGGTGCTTTAATCCTATCTAATAATCACCGTGATTTGTTAGATGGTATCGAGCTTTCTGATTCAATCACACTTGATTTCCATAAGCATTACTTCCAAACGATTTCTTGTGGTGCATTCTTACTTAAAGATGAAGCGAACTATCGCTTTATGCATTATGAAGCGGAATACTTAAACTCTGCTTATGATGAAGAGCATGGTGTACCAAACTTAGTGTCTAAATCGCTACAAACAACACGTCGTTTTGATGCGTTGAAATTGTGGATGACGATTGAAGCACTCGGTGAAGAGCTTTACGGCTCTATGATTGACCATGGTGTTACTTTAACGCGTGATGTTGCAGATTATATTAAAGCAACAGATGGTTTAGAGTTATTGGTTGAGCCACAATTTGCATCAGTCTTATTCCGTGTAATTCCTGAAGGTTACCCAACAGAATTACTCGATACACTGAACCAAAACGTTGCGGATGAATTGTTTGCACGTGGTGAAGCGAATATTGGTGTGACTAAAGTCGGTCAGGTTCAATCATTGAAAATGACAACTTTAAGTCCAGTAGCAACTTTAGACAATGTGAAGAACTTGCTTGCGCTTGTACTGGCTGAGTCTGATCGCATCAAAGCTTCAATTGCTGATGGTACATATACGCCACCAATCGATTAATAGATTGTTTTTTGAAAAAAGCGCTCAATTGAGCGCTTTTTTGATATTCAAAATTCATAACTTTGACATATTTTTAGATCATGATTGAAGAAATCTTTATGCGGAATTAGGGGGGATAATTATTAAAGAATAAGTAGGTAATAAAAATATAAGTATTTAACCATAATTATTATAAATTGTTGAAATATAATTAAAAAATAAATAAGCAGGTTGGTGTAATAAAAATAATAAAATCGTAATAAAGCTGTAACCTTATTGTCATATTATCAAATCAAAATGCATGTATCGAAATAAGTACAATACTTCAATAAAAAGTAGCGTACTCCAAATTTGCATAAATTGAGAGATAACATGATGCGCTTTACAAATATTGCAATTGCATTAGCACTTTCTGGGGCAGCTGTAGCAACAACCGCAAATGCAGCACGTGACACAATTCAAATTGCGGGTTCTTCTACAGTATTGCCATATGCAAGTATTGTGGCTGAAGAATTCGGTAATAACTTCCCTCAATTTAAAACACCAGTAGTTGGTTCAGGCGGTTCGTCGGGTGGTTTAAAACAATTTTGTAATGGTGTTGGCGACAATACGATCGATATTGCTAACTCATCTCGTGCAATTAAATCGAGCGAATTGGCTGAATGTAAGAAAAATGGCGTTAACCAAGTATTAGAAATTAAAATCGGTTACGACGGTATCGTATTTGCTTCAAATGCTAACAAAGCAGCTTATAAATTACGTCCACAACATGTATTTGCAGCTTTGGCAGCTGAATTGCCTTCAAACGGTAAAATGGTAAAAAACCCATATACACGTTGGAATCAAATTGATAAATCATTACCAAATGAGCCAATCACGCTTGTAATCCCAGCTTCGAATCATGGTACACGTGAAGTCTTCCAGGAGAAAATGGTGGACGCTGGTTGTGAATCGTATGCTGCTATTAAAGCTTTAGATAAAGATGCCAAAAAGAAAGCTTGCACAACGTTCCGTAAAGATGGTCGTGTTGTGGAAATTGCGGGTGACTATACAGAAACACTTGCACGCTTAAAGACTTCTCCAAGTGCTGTTGGTGTGTTTGGTTTAGGTTTCTATGATCAAAACCGTGACCGTTTACGCGTTGCAACTGTGAACAATGTGGCACCGTCTGAAAACACGATTTTAAATGGTTCTTACCCTGTATCACGCCCATTATTCTTCTATGTAAAAGGTGAACACTTGAAATCAATCAAAGGTTTACCACAGTTTACTGAATATTTCTTAAACAAGCGTGTTTCAGGTAAAGGTTCTAAGTTAGAAAAAGCGGGCTTAATTTCACTCTCTGACAAAGAACGCGCATCAATTTTGGCAAACTTTAAAGCAGGTAAAGCTGTTAAGTAATCAAACGACAAACTAATGGCAGGAATTATCCTGCCATTGGTTTTTTCATTGAAAAAAGTTTTTTCAAACCATGAAAATTGAAAAGACAGTGGAGAATACATGAATCTGCTACTTATAGGTGTGTTACTGGCGATCATCGCCATTGCCTATCAAATCGGATTACGCAAAAGCCGTAACTTAGCAGGTCAGGGAAATAACTCTGCCGCTTTGCATTCACGTCCTGGTTACTATGGGGCATTAGTTGCGTTGTGGTGTGGTATCCCTGCATTTTTAATTTTGATTGTTTGGAACTTGGTTGAGCCAACGATCTTGGAGCAGGTGGTGCTTAATCATTTGCCACAGGATATTAAAGCAAGTCTAGATCCAGCAAGCCTAAACGTAGTTGTTGACCGTGTTCAAGCGATTGCATCCGGATTTGGTGTCAGTGATACAGCAACGTCCTATGAAGTTGCAGCTGCAGAGCAACTGAGTAAATTTTCAACTATTGCCTCTTTTGCAAAATTAGCAGTTGTCATTTGCGCTGCATTGGCAGGTTTAGTATGGGCAAAAAAAAGAATTAGCCAAGATTTTAGAGCGCGTAATCAGGTCGAGAAAGTCATCAATGTTGGCTTAGCTTTATGTTCTGGTGTAGCAATTCTTACAACACTTGGAATTGTAATGTCGATGTTTGGAGAAGCGATGCGCTTCTTCAGCTTTGTTAATCCTTTTGATTTCTTCTTTGGAACAGAGTGGAACCCGGGTTTCAGTACTTCGGGAAGTGCAGAAGGAAGCTATGGTTTACTTCCATTGTTGTGGGGTACGCTCATGGTCAGTGGGATCGCACTATTGGTTGCTGTACCAGTAGGTTTAATGATCGCGATTTATTTGGCTGAATATGCTTCTCCTCGCTTCCGTTCTTGGGCAAAACCGACCATTGAAGTTTTAGCTGGTATTCCAACGATCGTTTATGGTGTATTTGCACTCATGATTATTGGCCCATTTATTAAAACTGTAGGGGCAATGGTTGGAATTGATATCAACGCAACGAGTGCGCTCACTGCAGGTTTTGTCATGGGAATCATGATCATTCCTTTTGTGTCTTCTTTATCTGATGACATTATTACTCAAGTGCCTCGAGCATTACGTGATGGATCTTTAGGATTAGGGGCGACCAAATCTGAAACGATTCGTAAAGTGGTCATTCCAGCAGCGTTGCCTGGCATTATTGGTGCATTTTTATTGGCTGCTTCCCGTGCAATTGGCGAAACTATGATCGTAGTTCTAGCAGCTGGTAACAGTCCTCTTTTACACGCAAATCCATTAGAAGCTGTTTCGACCGTAACGATTACGATTGTTAATCAATTAACAGGTGATACTGACTTTGCAAGTCCGCAAGCATTAGTAGCTTTCGCACTAGGACTTACATTGTTTGTGATTACTTTAGGTTTGAACATTGTTGCACTTTACATCGTGCGTAAATACCGTGAGCAATACGACTAATGAGTACTTCTAATCCTAATACTCTCGAGACAGTTGATTCAGCAACAGCTGAGCAGCTTAGAGAAAAGCGTAAGAAGACTATTCAGAATTCTTTAGCTAAACGTCATCGTAAAGAAAAGACGTTCCGTTTCTTCGGTTTTTCAGCAGTGATTGCTGGCTTATTCTTCGTAGTATTGCTATTCGGTAGTATTTTAGCGAAAGGCTTGCCTGCTTTTTGGCAAAGTAGCATGAATTTGCCAATCTATTTCGATCCAAAAATTATTGAAGTTGGTCCAAAACCTGTACTGGCTGAAGGTGAGAATCCAGCTCAGTATGAAGAACGCTTTATTGAGTGGCAGACTGAAGTTGGCATGGTGGATTGGGATGCATTGATCATCAATGCAATGATCAAACAAGATCCTCAACTTGAAGCACAACGTGATGATTTAAGCTATATCTATACGAGCTCTGAAGCATATCGTATCCGTGATATGGTGATGAATGATCCAAGCTTGGTTGGTAAAACAGTCGATGTAAAAGTCCTTGCTGATGCAAATATTGATGTGTGGCTTGCAGGTAATATTGATCGTTCTTTGCCAGATGAACAGCAACAACTTAGTCCTGAGATTCGTCAAATTGCTGATGAACTCAAGGCTAAAGGTGTCATCGAAAATTCATTTAACACGAATATTTTCACGAGTCCTGACTCTCGTAGTTCACCAGCGACATCTGGTTTAGCTGGTGCATTCATGGGCTCATTGTTCATGATGTTGATTGTAATCTTTATTTCGATTCCAATCGGCGTTGCATCTGCGATCTATCTTGAAGAGTTCGCACCAAAGAACTGGATTACAGATATTGTAGAAGTCAACATCAATAATTTAGCTGCTGTTCCATCGATTGTATTTGGTTTGCTTGGTGCTGCAATTTTTATTGGTTGGATGCATTTACCATTATCTGCTCCTTTGGTGGGTGGTCTTGTGTTAAGTTTAATGACATTGCCAACGGTGATTATTACGACACGGGCTTCTTTAAAAGCCGTTCCACCTTCGATTCGCCAAGCTGCATTAGGATTGGGTGCATCAAGACTGCAAACTGTTTTTCATCACGTTCTACCTTTGGCATTACCAGGTATTTTAACAGGTGCAATTATTGGTGTGGCTCAAGCATTGGGTGAGACTGCGCCGTTGTTGTTGATTGGTATGAGTGCTTTTGTAGCCAGTGTTCCAGCAAGTCCATTTGATCAATCTACAGCGCTGCCTGTACAGATTTTCTTGTGGCAGGGTAATGAACTTCGTAACTTCTTTGAAGGTCGTACTGCTGCAGCCATTATTGTTCTCCTTGCGATGATGATTAGCTTAAATAGTTTAGCGATCTGGTTACGTAAGAAATTTGAAGTCCGTTGGTAGTCGGAGCAAAATATGAATACAGTAACTTCGCAAGTAACTCAAAATTCCTTAAAAAAGGATCAATCAGTGAATTCAGATCAAACACAATTTACATCTCAAGATGCAAATCAAAAAACGTCAACTTCGTTTGTTTCACAATTTGACACGCAAAGCGAAAATAAAAAAGAAGCAAAATCGGATGTTGTAAAACTGAGTACAACTGATGTTCATGTTTATTATGGTGAATCTGAAGCGATTAAAGGCATTGATCTTAATATTTATCAAAATGAAGTGATTGCTTTTATTGGTCCATCTGGATGTGGTAAGTCAACATTCCTACGTACTTTAAATCGTATGAACGACACGATAGATAGTTGTCGGGTAACGGGTAAAGTCATGTTGGATAATCAAGACATTTATGATCCTAATCTCGACGTAGTACTACTTCGTGCGCAAGTTGGTATGGTGTTCCAAAAGCCAAACCCATTCCCAAAATCAATTTTTGAAAACGTTGCATACGGACCTAAACTCCATGGTTTAGCACGTGACAAATATGATTTAGAAGAGATCGTTGAAAATAGTTTACGTAAAGCGGGCTTGTGGGATGAAGTTAAGGATCGTTTGAATCAGCCTGGAACTGGTTTATCAGGCGGTCAACAGCAACGTCTATGTATTGCTCGAACTATTGCAGTTTCGCCAGAAGTGATTTTAATGGACGAACCTTGTTCAGCACTTGACCCAATTGCTACGGCTAAAGTTGAAGAGTTAATCGCTGAGCTTTCAACACAATATACTATTGCAATTGTTACGCACTCAATGCAACAAGCTGCACGTGTATCAGACCGTACTGCCTATTTCCATTTAGGTGATTTGATTGAAGTGAATTCGACAGAAAAAGTATTTACTCAACCTGATCATCAATTGACTGAGGCATATATTACGGGTCGATTTGGTTAATTAAAAATTTAGAAACATAAATAAAAAGAGTCTTCGGGCTCTTTTTTTATTACAAAAATCTGTGGATGAAATAAGGTTATTCCCTAAAATGGAATTCTTAATAAACTGATATCCAGATGACAATGAAAAAAATACCTTGTTTAACAGCATTAATGACCAGTATTTTTATGTTGAGTGCTTGCTCACATACACCAAATCAAAATCAACAAGTAACCACGCAAATCAATAGTTCGAATTTGATCGAACAACGTCTCATGAGTCATCTTAGTGCCTTAGAAGATATTGCATCAGCTCATGGCGGTAATCGCGCAGTTGGAACGGATGGTGGTAAGACAACTGCAACCTATATTATTGAAGAGGCAAAAAAAGCTGGTTTGCACGCTCAGATGTTACCGTTTGAAAATCGCAATAAGATTGTAGGTCAGAATATTATTATCGAAATCAAAGGTAAAAATCCTGATTTAGCTACGATAATCGGTGCGCATTATGATTCTGTGACCACAGGGCCTGGGATCAATGATAATGGTACAGGTGTAGCCGTTCTATTAGAGCTATTACAACATTATTCAAAATCTGAAAATCATCCTCAAAATACAATTTACCTTGCATTTTGGGATTCTGAAGAAGATGGTATCGGAGGTTCGCAAGATTTTGTTGCTAAAATGACACCTGAACAGCTGAAGGGAATAAAGGCTTATATCAATGTTGATATGGTCGGTACAAAAAATCCGAATATTTTGGTTGCTGATGTAGATAAATCTTCATTAAAAGATTTAGAAGCCCAATTTAAGTCTGCTGGATTATCTGAATCTGACTATAAACCAATGATTGATGGCTTAAAGTCTTTACCTAGTCATCCAGAAGATACTGCGCTTGAAGAACATTTAAAATCATTCTTTAAAGCAAAGAACTTAACGATCAAAGAAGACATCACCACTTTAACAGCAAGCGACACAGCACCATTTCTAGGAAAAGTGCCGGTCACATCGATCATTTTATTTAATGAACAAGAACGTCCAGGTGCAAACGAGGGGGAGATAATTTTAGATTTTGCGCCATGTTATCACCAAGCTTGTGATACCAAGGATTTAGTTGATCCAAAATCTATGATTATGGCTCTAGAGGCGATTCAACATCTGTTAAAAGTCACCAACACTCAATAGTTGAGATGACTGAAGAATTATTTAGGCGTATCTCATTTGAATTGCATCATAGGGTGCAATTCAATTTTTTTTACTGAATAAAAAAGATTTATTCGTAAACTCGATCGAAAATATGTCTTAAAGCAGTTTTGCTATCTAGCTGAATTTTGCAATACACAGTAGAATATGCGCTCTCTTCAAGTCACATTGTGGCATGGTTCAAAAGACCATCCCGTGGAGCCAAAATCAGCATGTTTATCGTGGCCGGTGCACCAGCACACTCTTCTTTTAAGCAAACGCAACTATTAACTCGTTTACAGTCAATTAGTTCGGTTCAATCAATAGAAAGTCAATGGGTTTATTTATTCGACCAAGCGCTCAACGAGCAACAACAGCAATCCGCTTTACAGCTTCTAAATGATGGTGCGTCATTTGAATTACGCCAAGCAGCCACAGATGAGATTCAAATCTTAGTCACTCCACGCGTAGGCACAATTTCGCCGTGGTCTTCAAAAGCGACCGATATTTTCGCGAACTGCAACACACCGGTTCATCGTCTTGAACGCGGTGTTTTGTTTACTTTGAAGGGTGTAAAAGACGTTTCAAATGAAATTAAGCAAATTCTGCATGACCGAATGACAGAAAGTGTTTTCAATCAAATTGACGATGCTGCTGCTTTATTCACTGAAACTGAGCCAAAACCGCTGAACTCGATTGATATTCTAGGTCACGGTAAAGAAGCGCTCGTAAAAGCAAACTCTGAATTTGGTTTTGCTTTATCGGATGAAGAAATTGATTACTTAACTGATGCATTTATCAAGTTAGGTCGCAATCCGCATGACATTGAACTCATGATGTTTGCACAAGCGAACTCTGAGCATTGTCGTCATAAAATCTTTGGTTCAGAATGGACAATCGATGGTGAAGTTCAACCATTGTCATTGTTCCAAATGATTAAAAATACCTATAAAGAATCGCCTACAGATGTATTGTCAGCATATAAAGACAATGCTTCAGTGATTGTTGGTTTTGATACGCAACGTTTTTACCCGAAAAAAGATGAAAACGGCCATTATGTTTATAAATATAAGAGCCAAGCTGCCCACATCTTAATGAAAGTGGAAACCCACAACCATCCTACAGCGATTGCACCATTTGCAGGTGCGGCAACAGGTTCGGGCGGTGAAATCCGTGATGAAGGTGCAACAGGTCGTGGTGGTAAGCCAAAAGCAGGCTTAACAGGTTTCACTACATCTAACTTGAATATTCCAGGCTTCGAACAGCCATGGGAAGAAAACTACGGTAAACCATCTCGTATGGCATCTCCACTTCAAATTATGATTGAAGGTCCATTGGGTGGTGCTGCATTTAACAACGAATTTGGTCGTCCTGCGTTAAATGGTTACTTCCGTACATTTGAGCAAAATGTAAATGGTGATGTAAAAGGTTTCCATAAGCCAATTATGATTGCTGGTGGTTACGGTAACATCCGTCCTGACCACGTTGAAAAAGATGCGATCCAACCGGGCGATTTATTGATCGTGCTTGGTGGTCCTGCAATGCTCATCGGTCTTGGTGGTGGCGCTGCTTCTTCTGTAGATAGCGGTACAATGGGCGAAAGCTTAGACTTTGCTTCTGTACAACGTGAAAACCCAGAAATGGAACGCCGTTGCCAAGAAGTCATTGATACTTGCTGGCGTATGGAAGACCACAACCCAATCGTGTCTGTACATGACGTAGGTGCTGGTGGTATTTCAAATGCGATGCCTGAACTGGTAAATGACCACGAATTAGGTGCAAAACTTGATCTTCGTAAAGTACCATCATTGGAGCCAGGTATGGCGCCAATGGAAATTTGGTCAAATGAAGCGCAAGAGCGTTATGTATTGGCGATCCGTCCATCTTCATTAGAATTATTTGAATCAATCTGTGCGCGTGAACGTTGTCCGTTTGCCGTATTAGGTGAAGCGACTGAAGCGCGTCATTTAACGGTTGAAGATCCATTGTTTGGTAACAACCCAGTTGATGTACCAATGCAAGTGATCTTAGGTGGTACGCCACGTATGAGCCGCGCGTATGACTGTATCGAACGTCACGGTGATGACTTTGATGCTGCACAAGTGACTGATCTTAAAGATGCGATTTACCGTGTGATTAAGAACCCAACAGTTGCGTCTAAATCATTCTTAATTACCATTGGTGACCGTTCAATTACAGGTATGGTTGCACGTGACCAAATGGTTGGTCCATGGCAAGTGCCTGTAGCAGATGCTGCGGTAACAACAACAAGTTTAGTGGGCTACACAGGCGAAGCAATGGCAATGGGTGAACGTCCACCTGTAGCATTGTTAAATCCTGCGGCATCTGCACGTTTAGCAGTGGCTGAGTCAATCACCAACATCATGTCTGCAAAAATCGAGAAAATCAGTGACATTAAATTGTCTGCGAATTGGATGGCTGCAGCAGGTCAAGTAGGCGAAGATCAAGCATTATTCGAAGGTGTAAAAGCCATCGGTATGGAAATGTGTCCTGCGCTTGGTATCGCAATTCCTGTAGGTAAAGATTCTTTATCGATGCGTACGACTTGGAATGACGAAGGTGAAGATAAGTCTGTAACTTCTCCAATGTCAGGTGTGATCACAGCATTTGCACCAGTGACTGATGTGCGTAAGACATTGACACCAGAATTGAAAAACTTAGATTCAGTACTTGTACGTATTGATTTGTCTAAAGGTCAATTCCGTCTAGGTGGTTCGATCCTTGCGCAAGTGTATAAAGCAATTGGTTCTGTAACGCCTGACGTAGATAGCTTCGATGACTTCAAAGCATTCTTTGCATTGGTGCAAGATTGGAACAACCGTGGCTTAATCAAGGCTTACCATGACATCGGTGATGGTGGTTTAATCGCAACTGTTGCAGAGATGATGTTCGCTTCACGCTTAGGTGTGGCTTTAGAAGATCAATCTGTAGCAAGCTTATTTGCTGAAGAAATTGGTGCAGTTTTACAAATTGCTAAAGCTGATTGGGATACACTACAGGCTGAAGTTTCAGCATCAAGCTTAAAAGATGCGATCAGTGTCGTTGGTACAGTGAATACTACTGATACGCTAACGATCAATGGTTTAACGCTTGATCGTGTTGAACTGCAACAAGCGTGGACTGAAGTGTCACATCAGATTCAACGTTTACGTGACAACGTGGAAACTGCAGATCAAGAATATAGTCTAATTGCGAATAAAGATCATAAAGGTCTTATTGCAAAAGCGACATTCGATTTGAATGAAGAAATTGAAGCACCGTATATCAATACACGTCGTCCGAATATGGCAATCTTGCGTGAGCAGGGTGTAAATGGTCATGTGGAGATGGCAGCTGCATTCGACAAAGTTGGTTTCAATACGATTGATGTCCATATGAGTGACCTACTCGCTGGTCGTGTAAGCCTTGATGAATTTGAAGGTTTAGTGGCATGTGGTGGTTTCTCTTACGGTGACGTTTTAGGCGCTGGTGGTGGTTGGGCGAAGTCAGTATTGTTCAATCCTAAACTTCGTGATCAATTTGAGAAATTCTTTAACCGTCAAGAAACATTCTCACTCGGTATCTGTAACGGTTGCCAAATGTTGTCTCAATTGGCTCCACTCATTCCAGGTGCTGAAAACTGGCCACGTTTCCATCGTAACGTATCAGAAATGTTTGAAGCGCGAGCTGTAAACGTTCGTGTTGAAAAATCTAAATCTGTACTGTTAGAAGGTATGGAAGGTTCGATTTTACCAATTGCTGTGGCGCATGGTGAAGGTCGCGTTGTTGCAGCGGACAGCTCTATTGCTGCATTGAATGCGGGTAATCAAGTGACTTTACGTTATGTTGATAGCCAAGGTAATCCAACTCAACATTACCCATTGAACCCGAACGGCTCACCTGAAGCAATTACAGGTGTGACTTCAACTGATGGCCGTGCAACGATTATGATGCCTCATCCAGAGCGTAACTTCCGTGCGATTCAGCACTCTTGGAAACCTGAAGATTGGGATCAAGATGGTGCATGGTTACGTATGTTCCGTAATGCTCGTAAGTTTATTGGTTGATTAAATCAATAGATTGAAAAAGCCACCATAAGGTGGCTTTTTCATAGGTAAATTATTGTTTTGAAGATGTAGAATTGAGTTGAAAAAAAATAAAGAGTTCTCAAATGTCTGGTCTAATTTAAAAAGTATTACACTTGCGTGAATTGCTAATAGCTAGGGCTACAGATAGTTATGAAAAAGGTACATCAGAGGCATTTCAAGAGCTTAGAAAAGAATTGCTGATAAAAAAACATTTTATGGATATATTCCATTTATTGTTAAAGATACAAATACCTTAGATGAGTTTGAAGCGAGAATTAAAATGGGATTTTAAATCTTATGTGGAACGTGATAATTATATTTATTCAGAATTTAAAGAGTTATTGAATGTTTTAGAAAGTAGAAATACTTCTCCCTTAGATCAAGTAGTGGAGTTGAGAATTAACGAATTAAGTTCTGATTATATTCATCAAATATGGCAGAAAGCATTAGAGCGGAGAGTAACTGATCCTGATGGTGCTATTACATTAGCAAGGACACTTTTAGAGTCGACTTGTAAATATATTCTTGATGAACATTAAATTGACTACGGAAATGCGCCTGATATTAATCAACTATATAGATTAGTCAGTAAAGAATTAAATTTAGCACCTTCTCAACACACAGAACAAACTTTTAAACAGATTCTTGGAGGATGTAGTTCAGTGATTGGAGGCTTAGGATCATTGAGAAACAAAGTAGGGGATGCACATGGTCAGGGCAAAAAGAATTTTAAGCCTGCATCGCGTCATGCTGAATTGGCAGTCAATTTAGCTGGAACAATGTCAGTTTTTTTATTTTCAACGTGGAGCTTAAAAGAAAATAGTGAATAAATTTATTAATAAAAAGCATTGTTAAATAGTATCTTAAATTTACCTTATGGAAAAATAAATTTAGATTCGCTAACATGAGCTTATTCAGCCACCATTTTGGTGGTTTTTTGTTTTTATAGATTTGGTTTCAAAATCTTTCTCCCACTGGACTTGGTTTGGTTTTTGCTTTTATATAGAGGTTAGGACAAGTGTGTTTATTGGACATATAGCTAACCATAATAAGTAAGAATTTAATGCGGTTCGTTTTTAACTCAGGTATGAGGTGACGATATGACCAAAACAATGATGATACTGAACAAAAACGAGTTGAGGCAAAAAGGCTGGAAGCTATTCGCTTTTGTGGCCAGTCTTCAAATCCTATTTTTAATTGCAGGTTATTTCTTAACTGCGTAAAAAAAAGCCACCTTAAGGTGGCTTTTTTTAAATTCGAATTTAAAGCTCAGTTAATGAATCTTTAAGTTGATGCTGATCGAATAAATGATTACAAGCTACGACATTGTCCTTCTTTGTCCCCCTTAACGCGGTTTTGTCCGCCTTTTGGAGTTTGGCTATTTGACTCACATTTTAAATTACCATCGACCTGATTTGCAGTAACCTGAATGCTTGAACGATTTTCTTTAAGTTCAATATTGCCATCTACACGGTTATTGTGCAGTTGGATCGTTTTACCTTTTTCAAGTTGAATATTGCCGTAAATGCTATTGTTTTTAGCCGTCACTTGACCAAAATTTCCTTTAGATTCGAGGTTACCATCAATCGTGCTATTTAAAATAGTTGCTTGCGCATTTGAATAGAGCATTACATTGCCTTTGACCGTAACTTGATCAAGCGTACATGGTTGTTTCACTTTTATATTGTCATCAATGGTTTTATTCTTAATTACACCGTTACAATTAAAGTCAGCGAGCGCTGGAACAGACAAACCTAAAAGTAGGGATGATAAAATTAACTTATTCATTTTAAACTCCTTTCATTATAATATGTTCATAATTGAACCATGTCATGATATGAAAGAAATGTGACAATCCTTTGAATACTCAGCTAATTTTTTTGCTTTAATGATAATTTGTATAAATAAAACTTAATAATGACTATTTTGTTCAATAACGGAATATATCCAAACAGTCACTCACAAGTAGTGAGGCAGATTTTTATCAAAAGCCCTCTATAAGTTAATTCTACTATTTCAATAAACAATTAAATAAAGCATTTTTTAGAGTAAAATTTTTTTTAAATTGTAGAATTTATATGAATAATATATTTGGAGCTAAAAAATACCTAATTAAACTGAGTAACTATTGTTTAACTTTAAAACTCAATCGAGTCATCAGATTGTTCGTGGTTTTAATATTTTATAAATTTTAGATTTTAGAATAGTCACTATGAAAAAAATATTGATCTTAACAGGCTTGGCACTTATGTGCAGTCATGCTTATCCAACAAATATTACAGTTGATAAACTGATGAATTTAAATTCTTTAAACTGTCAAGCGTCAGCGCAAATCTTTCAAATTTCAAATGATCTTAATGAACAAAAAAGCGTGGAATTAAGGTAAATTAGACGAAACAGGAAGTTAAATTAGCCCATGATGTTTATCAGGGAATCTATGCTTATCAAAATTATAAAACCAAACATATGGTTCAAGATGATTTTGCTGTGAACTTTAAAAAGTATGGTGTGCGAGTCATCAAAATTGCATTTCAAGCAATTAAAACTTCAGAGAGTGAATCAGGCGCTTATTATTTTATTTTTCAAGGTCACCCATCGACTGTACTTTATCAACTGAAAAAATACTTTGGCGAGAAGTGGATTAGTGAGCTGAGCTTGGATGAAACACCTCAGGGAAATACCAAGTTAAGCTGTGTGTATATAGGATGAAGGAAGTCAAATAAACATATCTAACAAATTTCGACCATGATCATAAGACACTTTGTTTATTAATCCTGACGTTAGCCAAAAAATTCAGCAGAATAAAGCCACCTAACGGTGGCTTTATTCGTTTAAACAGTAAGTTGGATCTGTTTCAGAACTGCTCTCAAAGTATTTTCAAAATCAAAAGATTCATTGGTACTGTCTTGATAACGCCAAGCAACATAGCCATCTGGACGTACTAAAACAGCACCAGATTCATGAATTTCAGACTTCGCATTCCATGTACCATAGACATCACGATAATCTCTTGAACCGATTTGAATGACATCTAAGTACTCAAGATTAAGCTGTTCAGCAGCTTGTTTCCAGCCTTTGCCTGAGAGGCCTGTGAGTAAGGTAAAACGACCTTTGCCCGTAATATCCAGAGTTGAAACTTTTTGACCTTTAGCATTGATGAGCCAAGTATGCGGTACTTTTGCTCCAGGGCGTGTAGTGGCTTGTAGGTAAAGTTGATCATCTTGTTTAAATACTTCAGGTTCTGATTCAGAGATGACCGCATTTGAGCTATAACGCTGATTCAGTTCAACACCTTGAGCATTAAATTCAAAATTTTTAATTGCTAATGCATTGTAGAGTTTTGTACGTATTTCAGCGCCTTGTTCATTTTCAGCAAAAATACGCTCCAGCATTTGCTTTTGGGTTGTTACACCTTGATCAAAACCAAAAACTTCTTTGAGGTGTTTATAATCAAATCGTGATTGGTTGGCACGTGCAACAATTTGCTTACCTACAGGCGCACGTTCAACGGTATAAGAATCGAGAAGCGTAGGTTGAGACCAACCTTTAACTGCATATGCAAGTTTCCAACCGAGGTTAAAGGCATCCTGCATGCAGGTATTTGAGCCTAAACCACTTGATGGTGGATGACGATGTACGGCATCGCCACCACAGAACACGCGACCTTTCGAATATTCAGTTGCCCATGTTTGGTTCACGTACCAATAAGACAATTTTTGAATTTCGACATCTTCTACATGCTCACCAACGAAGGCATCAAGGCGTGCGCGAACTTGTTCTTCAGTCACTTGAGGCTCACCTTTAGAAATATCGAAGCCCCAACCCATAATCCACTCATTCCATGGGGTGATAGCACGCAATAGCCCCATACCTAAATCACCAAAACTGGCTTCAGGATTGACAATCCATTGCAAAATCGCAGGACGGTGCTGAACGTATTTAGACAAATCTGCCTTGAAGGTTACATAGACTGTACCAGCCCGTGCCATCACGCCTTCAAGGGGTAATCCAAGCTGTTCAACGACTTTTGAACGTGCACCATCCATTCCCACCAAGTATTTGGCGCGTAAATTGAATTCGGTACTGGTTATCCGATTGAGGAAAGTCGCAGTCACACCGTGTTCATCTTGTACGTGAGATAAATATTCAGTATTGAAGTTAAAAATAGCGCCTCGCTTAGCCGCATTTTTAACGAGTAGCGCTTCCATTTTAGGTTGGATAAGATCTACTAAAGGGCATGGACTTCCTTTGATATAATCGCCATGACGTTCATCGCCTGTGCCCCAAGCACTGATACGAGCAATTTCTTCACCGACTAAACTGGTTGTGATGAGGCTTTCACCCATGTGTTCCCAAGGTGTTGCGATTTCCTTCACCTGTTCTTCGATACCTAAATCACGGAGGACTTCCATGGCACGTTGATTAGTAATATGTGCACGAGGACTGTTGGCTAACCAATTAAACTGGGTAAACAATTGAACTTTGACGCCATAATTGGCAAGGGCAAGCCCCAGAGTTGAACCAGCAGGACCAGTACCAATGACAAGAACATCAGTGTCAAAATGTTGAGACATGCTTTTTCCTAAATGAATTGAATACATGGGGAGAGTTTTTGAATTGAGTCAGTCTAGAAAAAAAGTGCAGTGATCTATAGTCGTATTCATATAAACTATCGATCTATATAAAATTCAAAGTAATGAACGTGCACTTATGCACGATGGGCTGATTGAGATATGGAATTACGACATTTACGGTATTTTATGACTGTTGCTCAAGAGCAAAGCTTTACTAAAGCTGCCGAAAAGCTCTATACCGCACAACCATCACTCAGTCAGCAAATTAAAGATCTTGAACAGGAAGTCGGTGTTACTTTATTTGATCGGACCACTCGTAAAGTCAAACTGACTGATGAAGGGGAAGCATTTTTAAAATACGCAGCTTTGACGCTGGACAATGCCAAGCAAGCTGTAGCTGCAGCTAGACAGGTCGCTCAGCAAAAGAATAATCAGATTCACATTGGATTTTTGAATGTGGCTGAACTGAAACTGATGCCTAGCATTCTGGCGCAGTTAAGAAAGAATATTCCTAATCTTAAAATTCATTTACACAGTTTGACTTGTACTGAGCAAATACAAAAACTTAGAAATGCTGAACTTGATATATGTTTTACTCGATACAAAATGGATCATTCAGATTATGAAGATATCCATATTCTGACAGAACAAATTTATTTGGTGGCTGCGGACAATCTTCATCCTTCAGAACGGACATTGAAACTACAAGAGTTAAAAAATTCATCAGTGATTATGTGTGAACAAAATGCTTCACCAATATTCTATGACAAATTAAATGTTCTAGTTCCCTTCGAAAAGATGGATGATCAAATGCTGTGGGTGACTAATGTATTACAGCATATCAATCTGATTAATTTGGGAATGGGCTTTAGTTTTGCTCCCGAATACCTCCTGAAGTTTTTAAATCATAATATCAAAATTGTGAAAACAGATGAGCAATTACCACAGCTTGGTCTATATGCGAATTATCATCGTCATTCAAACAATATTGCATTGAAAATGATTACTGAAGCCCTTATGCAAATGACAACAGAGCGGAAAAGAGTGGAAGAGGTTATTCATGCTTAAACTGATCTATTTTGTACCAGAATCACATCTAGAGTTGACGAAACAGGCAGTATTTGAAGCAGGTGCAGGCGGGATCGGTGATTATGAGCAATGCGCTTGGCAGGTCAAGGGCTTAGGTCAATTTAAACCTGTCAATGGGGCTCAACCATTTATAGGTCAAGTCGGAGAGCTTGAACAAGTTGAAGAGTGGCGTGTAGAAACTATTGTGCCTGAAGATAAAGCCATAGATGTGGCACGTGCATTAAAAGCCAGTCATCCTTATGAAGAACCAGCTTTTGAATTCTTACACATTATCTCTATTGACCCATGATCGGTTGAATTTTGTATGCGCTGACGATACGAGGATGGAGATTCTCCTGTCCAATATTTGAAGGCTCGAGAAAAGGCTGATGGCTCTGAAAACCCTGTTAAATAGACAATTTCATCATGTTTGAGTGCGGTTTTCGCTAGTAACTGACGAGCAAGTTTTTGTCTGAATGACGTTAGAACATTCTCGTAATTCGTTCCAATATCTTTGAGTGAAATTTGGATTTTACGCGGGGAGAGTTTAAGAATTCTTGCGATATCTTCTAGAGCGAATTGTCTTAATTTTAGTTGTTCGCCTAAAGCCTCTTCAATTTTAATGACTAGTTCATGTTTATCTACAAGTTCAATGTGCTTCTCAATGATAGCTTGATGTAACAGAAATAAATCAGGCTGAGCAGACGGAGAGGCATATTCTAGAATTTCTGCTTTGAATTTTATACAACCATAAGGCTGATTAAAATAAACTGGGCAATGCCATAGCTCATGATATAAGTCCTGAAATTCTGTATTGTCGTAGCTGAGCCAAATTTCTTGTGCTTGAAATTTTCCCTGACTGATATAATCAAAAAAAGATAAAACAATGGTAATCGTACATTCTAAATAATGACGGACAGGGTGATGAAAACCTTTTAGGGTAACGGTGTCATCTTCTATGTGAAGTTCAATATCCAATCCTGTAGTGAAATATTGATAGTATTTCATTGCTATTTTTAATGCATCGCCAAAATTTGCACTACTTAAAAAAATGTATTCAAAAAGTTGACCACGAAAAGTGGGGAGATGGTGACCGACAGTTAAACCAATATTGGAATTTTGTGTAATAACTTCTGTGAGTTCCCAGAATTTTTTTTGAACACGATTGTCATATCTTAAATCGCGTTGAGGATAGTCGATTGGATGTTGTAACGCATTTAATTGCGACAATATTAAATCCACATCAACGCCCATATTTTGCAGTGTCTCGTATACCATGCTTGGAAAAATACCAGCATCGGTTCTGATTTTACTTTTTCTTGCGCTCATACCGATATTCAAGACTCAAGTCATGCATTGGAAAAACTAAGGATGCTCTATCCTCAGTTTAAAATGCTGAAATTATAATGTTGAAATGAGTTTAGAAATAATTTGAATGAATGAACATGTCTTTAAATGTCAAAGCCCCATCTCATGAGGCTTAATTATTGAAAGTTTATTTTGAAGCGCTTAATTGCTTATAGGATCAATATACTCAATATAACCTCGACCCTGAATATGCTGACCTTTGAATTGACCTGAATATTGGTAACTACCTGCATAACCGCCAGCCATACCATATTTAAAGTCGCCATTAGCCTTGCCATAAATAGAAATCAGAAGATTGCCTTGATCATCATTGACTTGCCATTCAAAGACTCGAGGTAAACGCATTTTAATGCCATTTGGTGTAGTTACAGGTTCAGGCTCATATTCATGCACCACAGATTCAAGCCCTCGTTCGTATATTCCTCCATGATGATCTACAGAACGAACGTAAACACGACTTTGCAAAACTAAACCCATTGGACCATGAGTGTCCACAAATAAGACTTGAGTGTGGTTATTAATATTTAAGATTTGATAAGTAAAAAATCGAATGGGAATGTTGATATTGACACCACGTGCATATTCGAAGGTGCATAGACCTTGAACCTGAGTTTTCTGCCCATCGAGTTCTAAATATCCTTGGTACTCACAAAGCAGTGACCAATGTTCATACATGCTTCCGGCGAGTTTAACGAAATGTGCGATTTTATCAGTCGCTTTTAATTTAAGTTCATAATTGAAAGCATGACCTTGGCGAGTTGCTTTAATGTCTGGGTAGTTAACCTCTATAACTAAGTCATTACCGAATTTGAGATATTGACCATTAGTCGCCAGTAAACATTCATGCTGTATACTATATCCAGAAAATAAATTAGGCTGCGTTGCAGCAGTACCAATTAATAGATTTGCGGTATCTAAATCTGAAGTTTTTATTAAATGAGAATTTCTGAATATTTTAACGAGAGGTTGTCCTGCAACCACAATCATATTTAAGAAGTTGAATGGGGCAGGTAGATTAGGAATCATGATCCCGTAGTGTACACAGGTATATTTCCCGACAGGTGTGTGTGTCGCAGTGTTTGGATCAAAAGCTTGACCATTTACAAGAGATGAATAATCTATATGTTTAACAATGCTTGAGGGAAGTTTAATTTTCATCTTATTCTCAATTAATATTTTGGCTTAAAATCATTTTTGGAAAAATACAATCAAAAATATAAATCGAGATAAAAGAAAAAAATTGACACTACAAACAGTAAGCAATTGTTTGAAGTGTCAACACGAAAAATAAGTCATCAAAAATGTGTGATATTACATTTAAACTTTTTGAATAAATAAGTCTCGATCGAAACGATATTGTGGGAAGAACACACCATCTTCAGCACGCTCTCCCGCACCAATGACCATTATTGGAAACTCTTTAGCATTGAGCCCCAATGTTTTACATACTAAAGGTTCGTCAAAACCTTCCATCATACAACTGTCGAATCCATAAGCTCTGAGCGCGAGTACAAGATTTTCGCAGGCTAAAGCTGTTGTCTTCGCTGCCCAAAGTTTGGCATCCGCAGGTGTAAAAGCGGTAACAGGCATTTGTTTGTCAAAAGTACGTGCTACTTTGAAAGTTACTTTCTTAAAGTTACCAATTGCATTTAAGTAACCCGTTTTATAATTCAGTGGAATATAGGTGTAATATTTTTTGACGAGTGGAGGAATCTCAGGAAATGGAAATTCTTGAATATTCAGCTTTGCCATTTCATTAATTCGATCTGTACGTGCGACACAGACAATCAATTCAGCCGCTGTGCGCGCAGCCCATTGATTTAGACACGCTTTTACAATCTTTTGTTTCTTTTCAGGATTTTGGACAACATAAAAAGTCCAAGGTTGTAAGTTAGATGAATTAGGGGCCAAGAGTGCTAAATCTAAACATTGATCGAGGATATCAGACGGTATAGGTTTTCCTGTAAACTTCCGAACAGATCGACGACTGGTCACGACCTTTTTGAAATTTTCAACATCAATGCCTTGTGGTGCAGGTTCGTAGTAGCGTTTTTTTTCAGTCGTCATGATCCATTCCTTAGATAGAGAGTATTCACCGAGTCGTGAGACTCGGATCTTTTAGCTTAATTAAATTGTGTGAAATCAGGTTTACGTTTTTGCATAAAAGCTTGTACAGCTTCCATCATTTCTGGAGAACCGACGCGCCCCATAAAGATTACTGCTTCATGATCAATCCAGGACACGATCTCATCAACATCATGTTTCATTAAGGCTTTAGATTGCACGAGAGAAGCAAGTGGTAGTGAAGCCAGTTGAGTGGCTTTTTGAGCGGCAGTTGCATAAACGTCAGATTCAATACTGTTGATCAAGTTTGCAGCCAATGCTTTTTCACTGTCGAATTTATCAGCAGTTAATAAAAGTTCTGCTGCTTTCACATGACCTGCTTGACGTGCTAGTAATTTACTAGATGCGCCTTCAGGTGAAAGACCTAAGCTTACAAATGGAATTTGGAACAAAGCAGTGTTATCTGCATAAACTAAGTCACAATGCAATAAGATCGTTACGCCAATACCAATTGCAACACCACGTACCGCAGCAATCAGTGGTTTAGAAAATTTAGCAGCAGATTTTAAAAGCACAAAAGGAGGACCATCTTCTGGACGAATTTGATCTTTCATCGCCGCAGATTTCATGAAGTCTTGCATATCATTACCAGCACTGAAATCCGCATCTTCGCCACGTAAAATGACCACACGAACAGCTTGATCTTTGTCTGCTTCATTAAGGGCTTTGGCGATCCATAGGTATAATTCGCCGTATAATGCATTTTTGGCTTTAGGACGATTAATCGCCAAGGTCAGCACACCATCTTCTAATTTTGCATTTAAATGCTCATGAGGTTGTTGAATACAACTTAATGACATCGTACTATCCTTGCTTTCAATTAATATAGATTTTATGAAATCTATTATGTCGTATTCTGGCGAAGAGTGACATAACTGATCAGTTCATAAACGTGACTTGGCGATGAATTATAAATTTGATTATTTGGTTTATATCGGACGTTTTCAGCCTTTTCATTTGGCACATATGGAAACCATTAAAATTGCGCTGACGCATAGCCAGAACGTTATTTTAGCGCTTGGTTCTGCTCAATTAGAGCGGAATATAAAAAATCCATTTTTAGCCATTGAACGTGAACAGATGATTTTGTCTAACTTTTCTCCTGATCAACAGGCAAGAATCAAATTTGTACACGTCATTGATGTTTATAATGATGAAAAATGGCAAAAATTGGTCAAATCTTTAGTGGCGGATGTAGTACAGCCAAGTGATCAAGTCGGCTTAATCGGTCACTTTAAAGATGACTCATCTTATTATCTAAAATTTTTCCCAGAATGGGAGATGTTGGAACTCGATAGTTTAAAAGGTGCAATTTCTGCAACACCACTTCGTGAAGCATACTATCGGGGGGAAATTATGGAAAAAGAACTTCCCCACGGAACCATTCAATTTTTACAAGCGTTTCAAAATTTAGAAATTTACCAACAACTGAAAACTAAATACCAACGTCAAGACAGTACAAGTTTGAGTGAATCAATTGAATGATTGTGTTTAACACAAGAAAACCGAGGGAAATCGTGCGTACTATTACACAAATGAGTTTGGCCACAGTGCTATTGTCTGCTTCTGTTTTTGCTCAAGCGCAAACATGGACACTATCACCTAGCAGTAAGATCAGCTTTGATATCCGATCTGCAGGAATGTCGATTGTAAATGGGCAATTTCAAAAGTATCAATCACAGATGAATTTTGATCCGGCACAGCCTAATCAAGGTTCAGCTAAATTTGTGATGGATGTGAATAGCCTTAAACTGAGCAAAAACTCTTTAAAGGATATGGTCTTTGGTGACAGTTTCTTTCATGCAAGCAAATATAAAACTGTGACCTTTCAAAGTAATCAAATTCGTGCTTTAGGAAATAATAAATACAAATTTGATGGACAACTCACTATGCGTGGTGTGACACGTCCAGTTTCATTTGAGACAACTTTAACTCCAAATGCATCGAATCCAAATGTGTTGAATGTACAATCTTCAACAGTCATCAACCGTAGTGATTTTGGTATGCGCAAAGCGATTGGTGGAATTGGCGAAAAAGTGAATATCAAGCTTGAAGGGCAATGGAAAGCCAACTAAATCGATAAAAAGAAAGCAGTGATTCAATCACTGCTTTTTTAATGTCATGAGTATGTCAGTAATATGTTTGAGTTGTGGGGACTGCTGTTTCCAATGATGCCAATATAGATCAACGTCTTGTGTTGCCTCAGGCAACAAACAAATCAATTGTCCTTGATCGAGTAAGTCTTGAATTTGCAGTTGAGGCACCATGCCATAGCCTAAGCCGAGTTGGATTGCATCGACAAATGACTTAGAAGAGGGGACATAATGATATGGATAACTAGATTGCGGTAATCCAAATTGATTGAGTAGAACAGTTTCATGTAAATGATCTTTATCATTAAAGATGACCGCAGGCGCACGGCGAAAGGAATCGCGATTTAGTCCGTTTTTAAACCATGCTAATTTGAATTCTGGCGTACACACCATTTGATAACGCATCGTGAACAAAAATTCTGAGTGGCAACCTGTCATGGGTTGGGATTCAGCGCTTATACATGCATTTACATAGCCTGATTCCATTAATTGATGCGTATGATCCTGATCATCTATTCGAAGTTGTATTGTGATTTTATGCTCTATTAACTTTTCAGCAATCGCAGGCAAAAGCCAAGTTTCTAATGAATCTGCATTCGTTCCAATGATAATTTTATAAAACTCAGAATTTTGACTTTTTCCCTGAATAAGCTGCAGAACATTTTCTTCTTGACGCTTTTGCCTTAATAAATGTTCAAGCAATATTTCACCTGAATGTGTCACACGACAAGGTCGTTCTCTCAGGATTAATGTTTGCCCAATCTGCCGTTCTAATTGTTGGATTCGAAGAGTAATTGCAGCCGCAGAGAGACAAAGCTTTTTAGCAGCCAGATCAAAACTTCCAGTTTCCGCCACGGTGATAAACGCGACACAGTCTTTATAATTGAAAATCATGATTTAATAAAACTTAATGAACTTAATATTAATTTAATAATACTCAATTTAAGATTGAATTGTTCATAATCCGCCTAATGATAAATATTAGGTGTTTTATGTCTTTATCCGTACTGTTTAATGGCTTTGTAACGAGTTTAAGTTTGATTATGGCGATAGGTGCTCAGAATGCTTTTGTGCTCAAACAGGGCTTAAAAAAAGAATATGTTTTATCCATTTGCCTCATTTGTGCCTTTTCAGACTCACTTCTAATTTTGGCTGGGGTATTTGGATTTGGGAAGTTTATCTCAGGCCATCCACAAATAATGACGTATGCACAATGGGGTGGGGCTACATTTTTAGTTGTATATGGTGCCCATCATTTTTATCAAGCGTTTTCGACCAAAAAATCGATGTGTCTTGATCATCATACGGCTGTTTCATGGTTTAAAATTATTCTCATTTGCTTGGCATTCACATGGCTAAATCCCCATGTATATCTAGATACTATCGTGCTTGTAGGTGCGATATCAACGCAATTTGAAGATCACTTATTATCGTTTGCTATCGGTGCGATCACAGCATCATGGTTATTTTTCTTTAGTTTGGGTTTTGGTGCGCATTATCTATCAGCTTACTTTCACAATCCCCGCGCATGGCAAGTCTTGGATATTTTGATTGCTTTAATCATGTGGTACATCGCCTATCACTTAATTATATGAATATTGATTAGATAAATTCCTCTAAAGCTTGTACGTCGATTAGATGACAACATTTAATGAACAAAAACTCACATAAATATAATAATGAGAATCATATAATAATGATTCTCATTATTATTAATTGTTCCGAAAATGAAAAATTACAGTACCAAATTACTCTCTCAATCTGTAAGTGTTCTTATGATGAGTGGCGGTATAGCGACTATCACATGGGCAAATGATCAAAACCAACTTCCTACGATTACAACACAAGCTGAAGCGATAAATGCTTATGCAGATGGAAAATTAAGCAATGTATCTAAGTTAGGTGCTTTAGGTGAAAAAAAATTAATCGATACACCATTCACTGTAATGCAATATGAGGAGCAATTAATACGAGAAAGACAGGCATCCACCGTAGGTGATGTTTTAAAAAATGATGCCAGTATTCGACTGACGACAAATCAAGGTCATTTAAACGAAAACTTCAAAATTCGTGGTTTTGACTTAAATCATGAGGATATGAACTACAACGGATTTTATGGTATTGCACCATACGGAAAAGTGCCGACTGAATTTTTAGAATCAGTGACAGTTTTGAAAGGACCAAATGCAATTGTCGCTGGTATGGCACCGAATGGAGGCGTTGGTGGTGTGGTCATTGCCAACTCTAAACGCGCTGACCAAGACATGACAAGACTAAACACACAATACCAAGATGGCGGCTACTATCAATCAGGTATTGATGTCTCAAGACGATTTGGTGCAAACCGTGAGTTTGGTGTTCGGGTCAATGGTGCATATGGTGATGGTGAACATATCATTAATGATATGAATGATCGCATAGTTCTTGGTTCCATCGCTGCGGATTACACCACGGATAAACTTAAAATTAATTTTGATAGTTATGCTATTAAGCAAAATCGCGATGGTGGGTCACCAACAATGGTTGCACTGGGTGGAAAAGATACAGTTAATAAAGTCATTGCACCGCCTAAAGGTGACCAAAACTATTTTACGTGGTTAGAAGGGAATTCTGACAGTAAATTTGCTGGCTTATCAGGTGAATATCAATTTTCACCCTATTTGAAAACCTTTGCTGGTCTAGGATATGCTGAAAAATCATATGATGGTCATTTATTCGGTACACGAATGATCGTAAAGAATGAAGACGGCGATGCCTCTTCACAATATTACCGAGTGGGTGCAAATGAAAAAAATAAAACAGCACACATTGGGGTTGAAGGAAAATTTGATACTGCTGGAATACAGCATAATGTTGGATTGCGTGCAGATTATTTAAATAAAAAATCGGATCAACATAAAGGACGTGGAGCTCCTCCTGTAGATTTTAACACCAATCTTTATGACCCAAGTAAAGAAGGCAATATGCCTTTACAGCGTCCAGAAATTGCACCTTTAGCAGATAATAAGTACATCAGTTATACATTGACTGATCAAATTTCATTATTGAATGATCAGCTTCAATTGATTGTAGGCGCTCGTTATCAAGATATTGAAACGAATAATTTACAGACCAAAAAAAATTACCAAGAAGACCGTATTTCACCAAGTTTAGGGATCGTCGTTAAACCTTTTGGTGAAGACTTGTCACTATATGCAAGCTATGTAGAAGGGTTATCAGAAGGATCGACCGTTGATAATGTCAATGATGCAAACGACAAAGTCACTTTTGCGCCGTTTGTGACGAAGCAATATGAGTTAGGTGCAAAACATCAGCATGGAACTTGGCTGAATACGCTGGCACTTTATCAAATTGAAAAACCAAGCACGATGAGCAAGTCGATTGAACCTTATACAGAAAATGGTGTAACAATTAATCAAATTACAACAGATGGTGCTGAAACTCGATCACGCGGCATTGAGTGGTCATTTTCTGGAGCGATTACTGAAGATTTAAACCTAATGGGAAGTATGGCTTATATTGATGCAAAATATTCCAAAGCTCAAATGAATCAAGGAAATCAAGTTTTTGGTGTACCTGATTTTACTGCAACGCTTGGGGTGGATTATGATGTCCCACAACTCGAAGGATTAAATTTAAATGCCAGAGCAAGTTATGTCAGCGAACAGTATTTAAATGATACCAATACCTTGCAACTTCCAGATTATACCGTCATCGATCTAGGTGCACGTTATAAGACCAAGCTTGGTGGCGTGAATACGACGTTCTTAGCTAATGTTGATAACATTACAGATAAAAAATATTGGGAAGGTGCTTTTAACTCGAATTATGCGCTGATTGGTGGATCAAGAACTTATAAACTTGGTGTAAGTTTTGATTTCTAATCGTAGTTAAAAAGAAGTATAAATAGATGAAACCCACGTCAATCGTGGGTTTTTTATTAGCTTTGCAAAGCTTTTAAATCTTCAAGCACTTGTTCAGCATGCCCTGCAGCTTTGACTTTACGATATTCTTTAACGAGTTTTCCTTGATGAAAAATAAAAGTTGAGCGCTCAATCCCCATCACTTTTTTTCCATACATATTTTTCTCTTTAATCACATCAAAGTGTTGGCAAAGCACTTCTTCTTTATCGCTAATCAAATCAATTGTTAAAGATTGCTTTTCGGTGAAGTTTTGATGGGCTTTCACTGAGTCTCTAGAAACACCGAAAATAGTGGTATGAAGCGCATCAAACTGATCTTTCAAACATGAAAAACCAACAGCTTGCGTTGTACACCCAGGTGTTGAATCTTTTGGATAAAAATAAATGATGAGCCAATCTGTATTCAACTCAGTTAAATTCACAGAACCTGTAGTCGTTGGGAATGTTTGATTGGGTAAACTAATCGTTTCCGTAGACATTATATTTTCCTCAAAATTTGTCACTACATTTATAGGGGAATTCAAAAAAAATAGCCACACGAGGTGGCTATCTTATGTAAACTGCGATTATTTTTTAGCTTGTGCTGCTTTCATTGCTTCCTCTGTTAACGACTGTAGCTTAGACGTTAACTGTGGGCCGAAGCATGCTTGAAGATCAGCGTTCTGTTTCTTCACGATAGCTAAAGTAGAAGGGCTTTTCTTTTGGTTAATCGCACTTTGGATTTCCCATTTTTGAGCATTAGTTAGCTTGCCGTCTGCTTCAATTGCACATGTACAATATTTGCTGACTTCAGTAGCAGAAAGCTTGTTCCCTTTAGCAGTTTCTTCCTTACAAACATTAATCAGTGCAGATTTTACGTTAGTACTTTTGTAGGCTTGCTGCATTTTATTATTCGGCTCATTTGCTTGAGCCGCAGAACCGAAAAGTGCTGCAGCAGAAACAATCGCTGAAAGAATAATGTTTGATTTTAAATTTTTCATATATGGCACCCTGTTATTACGGTATATAACGAGTTGGGTCTTCAACGCCAGCATCTGCAAAACCTTGTTTACGCAAACGACAGCTGTCGCATTTTCCACAAGCTCGTCCTTGGTCATCTGCTTGATAGCATGACACCGTTTGACTGTAGTCTACGCCATGTTCGATGCCTAAGCGAATAATATTTGCTTTGGATAATTGTAGTAAAGGTGTTTCAAATTTAAGAGGTTTTCCTTCCACACCTACTTTTGTCGCTAATCTTGCCATATTGGCAAATGCTTCAATAAATTCTGGTCGACAATCTGGATAACCCGAATAATCTACCGCATTAATTCCAATTACGATGGCTTCTGCGTCAAACACTTCTGCTGCTGCAAGTGCATAAGACAGGAAAATCGTATTACGTGCTGGAACATAAGTGACAGGGATCCCTTCTTGTTCTTGATCAGGAACATCAATGGAATGATCAGTTAATGCAGAACCACCTAAATTACCCAAATCTATATTAATCACGCGATGTTCAACGCCTGCTTGTTGTGTCAGTTTACGTGCAGCATCCAATTCAGTTGTTGAGCGTTGACCATACATAAAACTTAAAGCGATACATTCATAGCGTGCTTGCGCCCAAGCCAAGCAAGTCGTTGAGTCTAAACCACCTGATAACAATACAATGGCACGAGGGCGCATAGGAGAACTCCAAAAAATTAAAGTAAATAAAAAATGAATTATAACTGATTATATAAAGAATAATGGGGTATAAATTTTTTGAATATATAGATCTGCATAAGTCACAAAACTAAATGAGATCATTATAAAGAACGCGAAATGTTCGTTTTAGAAGATGAGATAAAACTCTCTTTTGAGTCGAATAAAGTTTAAACAGTTGTTGTTTTTGTTTAAATATTAAATATAATTTAACAAACACTTGATTAAAACTTACAAAAATAATTTTTACGGAATGAAAATGAATCAAATTAATACTTTAATTTTAACCACTGCTGCGTTGATCAGTACAAATTCTTTTGCATTTGAGGAGCTTTCAGATCAAGAATTGTCAACATATGCAGCACAAGATGGTATTACGATTAGCCTTTTACCAGGTGGACCCATTCAAGCTGATTTGATTTGGCACGATAACAGTGGATTCGGGCCAGATTACAACGAAGGAAACACAAAAGCAGGTGCCTTAATTTTCGGTACAGCGAATGGTCGTAGTAAGAATCCATTATCACTTTCTTCTGGTTCGGCAGATATTAGTATTACCTTAAAAATCGATGCTCAAGGAGGGAGTAGTACTACAGGCCCTTTTCTGAATTTAGGTGTATTTGTTCCTGAAGATATTATTATTAATACCGGTGATATTTGGGTGGGTAAATCGGGTCAAGTTAGTCCAACAGGACGAGGCTATAGTGACCCCGTTAAAATTATGGATAATATGAAATTTTATGTATCCAACCTCTCAACCAATATTCAGCTCGGTTCAGCACCTCAAGGCAGTCTTTTAAAACTCAATGGAATATTTAAAGATGGATTACGTTTAGAAGGCTTTAAAGTCCACGATCATGATGGTGGTGGCGCATTTGGAATAGAATTTATTAATTTAAAAAATACTCAACCAGGGCGTTTTGGCATCAATAATCTTGATTTTGATGTTGCAGGTTCGATACGTACAGATGGACTGGAACTCAAAATAAATCGTCTTGGAGATCAAAATGGTTTTAATGCCATGTTATGGGGGGTAGGCGTTGGGGATGCATCAACAATAAATAATAAGATTGGGGATATTTCAATGAAAGGGATTAATTTGAATGGCACGACCATTAAAGTGTCAGCACACTAAAAGATCATTTTGTCTCAAACAACAGTACAGAAAAGTGCTGTACTGTTTTAATTTGAGCTATTTTTTTACGTTTTAACGACCTGTTTCGTCATTCCAGAGCAACTTATGTAATTGAAGCTGGAAACGAACTGGTAAGTGATCCTCTAAGATCCATTGTGCTAAATCACGTGCAAGTTGCGGTAACTTTGCAGCACCTTTTTCTACAGCAAACGCAGGTGAGAACCAAACTGTACTTACACGCTTGTGCAATTCATATTGATTCACTTGTTGTTTAGACCATTCATAATCTTCACGATTGCATATGACAAATTTAATCTGATCATGGTGAGTTAAATGGTCTAAATTACTCATTAAATTACGTGAGTCTTCACCTGAAGTTGGTGTTTTTAAATCTAGGACTTTAGAAACTCTACGATCCACTTTTGAAACATCTAGCGCTCCACTCGTTTCAAGGGAAACTTCACAGCCTAAATCTGCTAGACGCTCCATGAGCGGTAATGCATTGGGTTGAGCTAATGGTTCACCACCAGTAACACAAATATAGGGTGTCTTAAAATCAAGCGTGGTCTGGATAATATCCTCTAAAGACTGACGTTCACCGCCTTCAAAAGAATAGGTGGTATCACAATAAGTACAACGCAGTGGACAACCTGTTAAGCGTATAAACACTGTAGGTAAGCCTGAAGTGTTGGCTTCACCTTGTAATGAATAGAAGATCTCCGTAATACGTAACCCCGCAGACGGATCAGAAACAGGAATAGCGGAAGATCGCAAATTACTCATATCGACAAAACCAAACTAAAATAGAGATTATATAAAAGAAAAATCTCTACGATTATTACTAACCGTAGAGATGTGGAGTGTACTCCAAATACTATAAAGTATAAAAAAATTAGTCAGCGCGTAATAAGTCGTTCAAACTTGTTTTAGCACGAGTCTGAGCATCGACTTTTTTTACGATAATTGCAGCATATAAGCTGTATTTACCGCATTTAGAAGGAAGACTACCAGAAACTACCACTGAACCTGCTGGAACACGACCGTAGTGAATTTCACCTGTTTCACGGTCATAAATCTTAGTTGATTGACCAATGTAAACACCCATTGAAATCACTGAACCTTCTTCAACGATTACACCTTCAACGATTTCAGAACGTGCACCGATAAAACAATTGTCTTCAATGATCGTAGGGTTCGCTTGAAGAGGCTCAAGTACACCGCCAATCCCAACACCACCAGAAAGGTGAACATTTTTACCAATTTGCGCACATGAACCTACAGTCGCCCATGTATCAACCATTGTACCTTCATCAACATAAGCACCAATGTTGACATAAGATGGCATAAGTACAACATTCTTAGCTTGATAAGAACCTTTGCGTGCAACTGCAGGCGGTACAACACGTACACCAGCTGCTTTAAATTGCTCTTCAGTCCAACCTGTAAATTTAGTGTCTACTTTGTCATAGAATTGGAGATCGCATGATTCGATTGGTTTATTATCATTAAGTTTGAATGACAATAGAACAGCTTTTTTTAACCATTGATGAACAACCCATTCACCATTAATCTTTTCAGCAACACGTAATGAACCATTATCTAATCCAGCAATTGCTTCCTCGACTGCTTGGCGAATTTCAGCAGGGCAATCTGTAGCTGTGAAGTTTGCACGATCTTCAAACGCTTGTTCGATGATTGACGAAAGCTGAGACATAATCTTCTCTTCCAAAAAAAATTTCAAAGATTTTACACTAAATTGATTATAAAAATTACAATTAATCCTGAAAAAATGTCCGACAATAATGACTATTCTTTATAAGTATGTGAATAAAAGTTAATAAAAGACTTAAGTGCAAATTATTTATAAAACAACAACTAAATCAAAATTGTATCAAAAAATAACAAAAAAGCATCAATTTGAATATTAACCAGCTTTGAAATCTCCATTAAGATGCTTCCGAGTCGAACACATTAATGATTAAAGAACAACTCATTTCTTTGAGGAGAAAAAAATGAAAGTGTTAAAATTACTCGCTGTTACAACAGCATTATCTGTTTCAGGCTTCGCTATGGCGGACACTCAAGTTGTACGTACAGGTAATGTATTTGAAGCTAATCAATTAATCCCTACTGGTGTTCGTGCTGAAGTTGGTACAACTGGTTACGGTGGTGCATTACTTTGGACTGCTAACCCATACGTTGGTCTTGCTTTAGGTTACAACGGTGGTGATATCTCTTGGTCTGATGATTTATCTATTGACGGTACTAAGTACGATTTAGATATGGATAATAGTTTGGCATACTTAAATGCTGAGATTCGTCCTTGGGGCGCGAGTCAAAATCCATGGGCTCAAGGTCTATATATGGCTGCTGGTGTAGCATATATCGATAATGAATACGATGTTACTAAGCGCTTAAACAATACGAATGATGTTGTTAAGATTGATGGCAAAAATTACAACGCTCCATCTGGTCAAGGTTTCATCGATGGTAAAATGTCATACAAAAATGACTTTGCTCCATACGTAGGTTTTGGTTTTGCTCCTAAAATCAATAAAAACTTCGGTGTATTTGGTGAAGTAGGTGCTTATTACACTGGTAACCCTTCTGCAAATATTACGTCAGTAGGTTTAGCTGAAGTTGGTGGTACTGGTACTGGTGCTGATGCAGCTGAAGCTTTAGAAGCGAAAATTGAATCTAAAGACAAATATGAGTGGCTTCCAGTCGGTAAAGTGGGTGTGAGCTTCCACTGGTAAGATCCAATTAAAAAAACGAGCTTCGGCTCGTTTTTTTATGCAAGTTAATGCAAATAATAAAGGCGCTATGGTGCCTTTATTATTTGTAGCTTGTTAATCTTCAGGATAAGCTACTCGTTTTAACGCTTTGATATCAGCACTAGGTGCACATAGCGAAATAAACTCGTAACCGTATCCACGTAACAAATGACCTTTACGTACAGCAATCCAAGTGGTATTCACCCCAAATAAATCAGTATCAATTTGTTTTAAGCGATGATCACGTTCTGTATCGTAGGCTACATCGTTGACAATCCCGACACCCATACCTAATTCAACATAAGTTTTGATTACATCAGCATCAAGCGCAGACATCACTAAATCAACATCAAGTCCTGAGTCTTCAAAGGCTTTATCAATCTTTGAACGTCCCGTAAAACCACCGTGATAGGTAATAATCGGATACTCTGCCAAATGTTCTAAGCTAATCTCTCGTGATGCTATTTGAGTAAGTGGATGACCTTGAGGCGTAATAATACTGTGTTTCCAGTTATAAAAAGGAACACTTGCTAAGTTTTCTTCAGTAGTTAGATTCTCAGTCGCAATACCAATATCAGCATCGCCTAAAAGTAACATTTCAGTGATTTCAGTTGGGCTTGCTTGTTGCAAAATCAAATGGACTTTCGGAAATAATTTTTTGAATGAATTTACGATAGGTGGTAATACATATCGCGCTTGAGTATGAGTGGTTGCGATGGTTAATGTACCTTCATCTACACGATTAAAATCATCGGCTAATCTTTTAATATTGTCTGCATCGACCAGCATGCGCTCTACGATACCGAGCAAAGCTTGACCAGGTTCAGTTAACCCTAATAAGCGTTTACCTTTTCGGATAAATAGTTGAACACCTAATTCATCTTCTAAATCTTTAATATGTTTACTTACGCCTGATTGAGACGTGTAAAGGGCAGCGGAAGCTTCCGTTAAATTAAAATTTTGTCTGACGGTTTCTCGAATAATTCTTAATTGTTGAAAGTTCATAGTCTTTGTTACCTTTAAAATGATGGGGCTATATAAAAGCCCCATCTACACATTTTTATGCGTTTTCTTGTGCAAATAAGTGCAATGTATTAGTCGTTAACCAAACCGATTGATTTGGGCGGAATTGATGCAGTTTAGCTTCATCTGGAGTGAGTAGAATTTCGATGAGATTGCCATATTGACCTTGAAGTTCGGCAATCACTTTTCCTGCAATCCAAACTTCACGTAAGAACGTTGCTTGAATTGCATTATCTGTAGGTTGAGCATGAATTTGGAACTCATCTGGTCGAATGAAGGCAATCACTTTACCTTCAGGCGCATCTTTAGCTAAAGGCAGTTGAATGCGATCATTTCCGATCTGTACGATTCCCGCTTGATTATGACCTTCGAACTTATTCGCTTGACCTAAGAAGTCAAATACAAAAGGCGTTGCTGGTTTTTCATAAACTTCACGAGGTGAGCCAATTTGTTCAACATTGCCTTTATTCATTACAATGATTTGATCTGCAACTTCAAGCGCTTCTTCTTGATCGTGAGTTACAAAAATCGAGGTGATGTGAAGTTCATCGTGTAAAGTTCTCAGCCAGCGACGTAACTCTTTACGAACTTTAGCATCAAGTGCGCCAAATGGCTCATCCAGAAGTAGTACACGAGGTTCAACTGCAAGCGCACGTGCAAGTGCAATACGTTGACGCTGTCCACCAGACAATTGTGCTGGATAACGATCTGCTAAGAATCCTAATTGAACTAAATCGAGTAGTCGTGTAACCCGTTTTTTTATTTCAGATTCTGAGGGGCGTGTAGAACGTGGACGAACACGTAAACCAAAAGCAATATTGTCAAATACTGTCATATGACGGAATAAAGCATAATGTTGGAATACGAAGCCAACTTGACGTTCACGAACATGAACATTCGTTGAGTCTTGACCTTCAAGGATCACTTGACCGCTGTCAGCAGATTCAAGACCAGCAATAATGCGAAGTAAAGTCGTTTTACCGCAGCCTGAAGGTCCTAACAATGCAACGAGTTGACCATCAGGAAAATCTAGGGAGATATTATTTAGTGCATGGAAAGCACCAAAGTGTTTTTCAATATTTTTAACTTGAATACTCATCGGATACTTCCTTTAAACTGTAGAATCTTCATTACGTTTGCTTAATTTCTCTTGGCGAATTTCGACCCATGTTTTAAGAATCAATGTCACAATCGCCAATAAAGCCAAGAGGGATGAAACAGCAAATGCTGCACTAAAGGTATATTCGTTGTAGAGAATCTCTACATGCAGTGGCAATGTATTGGTCTCTCCACGAATATGACCCGATACTACAGAGACTGCCCCGAATTCACCCATTGCACGTGCGTTACAAAGAATAACCCCGTATATCAAGCCCCATTTAATATTTGGAATCGTGATTTTCCAAAAAGTTTGCCAGCCTGAAGCACCTAAAACGATTGCCGCTTCCTCTTCTTCTGTACCTTGAGCTTCCATCAGTGGGATGAGCTCACGCGCCACAAAAGGAACTGTAATAAAGATGGTTGCTAGTACAATTGCTGGAACGGCATATAGAATCTTAATGTCGTTATCCATCAGCCATCCACCGAACCAACCTTGCGTACCAAACATCAATACCAACATCAGACCTGCGATTACGGGAGATACTGAGAAAGGCATATCAATAATCGTGGTCAATATGGATTTACCACGGAAATTAAATTTCGCAACAGACCAAGCTGCAGCCACACCAAATACTACGTTGAGCGGTACAGCAATTGCAGCTGTTAGTAAGGTGAGTTTTACAGCCGACAACGTGTCTGGATGAACTAAAGCTTGCGCATAAACGCCGATACCCTGTTTGAATGCTTCAACAAAAACTAAAATCAAAGGCAGGATTAAGCAACTGAGGAAGAAAATCATGGCAATGACAATGAGTGTATAACGAACCCAAGTCGGTTCACGCGTCGCATCACGAGATTGCAATTTTTCCGCTAAAGCATTGCTATTTGTATTCAAACTCATTGTGCAGTTCTCCCTGTACGACGACTCGCCCATGCTTGTAACAAGTTAATCAAGAACAAGATAGCGAATGAAATAAGGAGCATGACAACGGCGATCGTTGTTGCACCTGCATAGTCATATTCTTCCAATCGAGAAATAATCATTAATGGCGCAATTTCAGTTTCGAAGGGTTGGTTACCTGCGATAAAGATGACCGAACCATATTCACCCACGCCACGGGCAAATGCGAGAGCAAATCCTGTGATTAATGCAGGGAAAAGAATCGGTAAAATCACTTTGGTTACAATTTGTAGTCGATTTGCACCCAATGCTGACGCTGCTTCTTCAAGTTCAGTCTCTAAGTCACTTAGTACAGGTTGTACTGTACGAACCACAAAAGGTAAGCCAATAAATATCAGGGCTAATGTAATCCCAATAGGGCTATAAGCGACTTTAATTCCTAAGGGTTCAAGATATTGACCAATCCAGCCTGTCGGAGCATATAAAGATGTTAATGCAATCCCAGCAACAGCTGTTGGTAACGCAAAGGGTAAATCAACTAATGCATCAACAATTCTTTTACCAGGGAAACTATAGCGCACGAGACACCAAGCGAGTAATAAGCCAAATACAACATTAATGAAGGCAGCAATGAGTGCAGCACTGAAACTTAGTTGTAATGATTTTAAGATACGCTCAGAACTTAAAATCTCCCATAAACCTTCCCAGCCAATACCTAAAGACTTAATAAAAACAGCCGACAAGGGTATGAGCACAATTAAAGATAAATACGCTAGGGTAAAGCCTAGAGATAGACCAAATCCTGGCAGCACTCGGGATTGCTGCGACATGACTACTCCTCAAATGAGAGAAAAAGCTTACCGTAATCAATAAGCAATTGAATTGAAAAATTTATCAAGAATAAGTGGCGAACTTTAAATTGCAAATTTGTAATACAACTTGTCATTATCAATACTATTGATATAGTTCGACAACTTTTCATGAATCAAAAAATCGAAGATCTCTGGAAATGGTCCAAATCCTGAATCAACATTAATATGACCGACTTGACCTAAGTTAATCGGCTTTACACCCCATGATTTTGCTAGTTTTTTTGCATCCTCAAAACCTAACCACGGATCATTTTCACTGATGATCATTTTTGTGGGAACGCTAATCTTAATTTGATGAAAGTAAAAACTATAATCAGTCAAACTCAAACGAGCAAAACCATTCTCACCAAAACGACTTGGATTGGCTGGAGCAACTAAAACCAGTTGTTTAACCTTCTGTGCTATTTCTGGGTGTTGATGCAAAGCAGCGACTGACGTTAAACAGCCAAAACTATGTGCAACAATCTGTACGGGTTCATCAATCTGCGAAATTTTTTCTACAAAACGATTGATCCAATCTGAAAGTAAGGGAAAGTTCCAATCATCTTGTTGAACACGTGAGCATGGCATGACTTGACGTTGCAACCATGATTGCCAATGATTTTCATCACTTCCGCCGACGCCGGGTACAATGAGTGTATGTATCATGTCATGCTCCACTGATTATTTTTTTGTGTTATTGGCTTCGGTAATTTGGTCAAAAATACCATTATTCTCAAAATGAGCTTTTTGTACTTTCGCCCAGCCACCAAACTCTTGATCAATTGTGACCAATTTCAATGGCTTAAATGTTGATGAATATTGTTTTGATACAGCTTGATTACGCGGACGATAGAAATTCTTCGCGGCAATATGTTGTCCCTTAGGTGAGTAAAGGAAATTCAAATAACCTTGCGCCAAATATTTATTGCCTGATTTTTCTGCATTTTTTTCAACGATCGCTACAGGTGGTTCAGCAAGTATAGAAAGTGTTGGCGTGACAATTTCAAATTTACCTGGTTGTTCACGCAGTGCTAAATGAGCTTCATTTTCCCAAGCAAGCAAAACATCGCCAATACCGCGTTCAGCAAAAGTTGTAGTTGAGCCACGAGCACCTGAATCTAAGACCTTAGTTTGTTTATAAATTTGCTGAACAAATTGTTGTGCTTTGGCGTCATTTCCACCTGGTTGGTGTTTGGCCCATGCCCAAGCCGCTAAATAATTCCAACGTGCGCCACCTGACGTCTTAGGGTTTGGTGTAATAATGTCCACACCCGGTTTTACTAAATCACCCCAGTCTTTAATATTTTTTGGATTTCCTTTTTTGACGAGGAAAACAATTGTGGAAGTGTAGGGTGTTGAGTTATGTGGGAATTTTTTCTGCCAATCTTTTGGTAATAAATTAGTTTTTTCAGCAATAGCATCAATGTCAGCTGCAAGTGCGAGAGTCACGACATCTGCATTTAAACCATCAATGACTGCACGCGCTTGTTTACCTGAACCGCCATGTGACTGACGAAAGTTGACGTTTTGCCCAGTCCGAGATTTCCAATACGCACCAAATTCTTTATTTACTTCTACGTAGAGTTCACGAGTAGGATCGTAAGAGACGTTTAATAAATCTTTAGCGGAAGCGCTAAGCGAAGCAGCCGAAACAAAAGCTGCGAGAACCCCAAGTTTTAATTTAGCTGAAAAGCGCATGGCAACCTCAAAAGAAAATATTCTGTTACATGGTGCTAGAATAAATCTAATCTTTATGCATAAAAAATAATTAAAAATGAATTTTATATGAAAAAAAAAGATTTAGGTGTGTTGTTAAAAAAATGCCGATCATGAATATGATCGGCAAGCCATAAGTTAAAGCTTAAATCTTAATTTATTTATTACTGTTTGCTTTGACAATTTGATCGAATATCCCGCCATTATCAAAATGTTGTTTTTGGACTTTTGTCCAACCTCCAAACTCTTTATCAATCGTGACTAATTTTAAAGGTTTAAACACGGATTGATATTTTGAAAGTACCGTTGCATTTCGTGGTCGATAAAAGTTTTTGGCAGCAATGGTTTGACCAGCTGGAGAATACAGATAATTCAAATAGGCTTTTGCTACATTGAGGTTGCCATCTTTTTGCGCATTTTTCTCAACAATTGCTACAGGGGGCTCAGCAAGAATGGAAAGTGTTGGTGTAATGATTTCAAATTTTCCAGGTTGTTCACGAAGAGCTAAATGTGCTTCATTCTCCCAAGCCAGGAGTACATCTCCAATGCCACGCTCTGCAAAAGTTGTTGTTGCACCACGTGCACCAGAGTCTAGCACTTTAGTATTTTTATAAATTTTTCGTACAAATTCTTGTGCTTTAGCATCGTTACCGCCGGGTTGGTGTTTTGCCCAAGCCCATGCTGCTAAGTAATTCCAACGCGCACCACCTGATGTCTTAGGGTTTGGCGTAATAATTCCAACATCATTTTTAATCAAGTCTCCCCAGTCTTTGATCCCTTTGGGATTGCCTTTTTTGACTAAAAACACGATGGTTGAGGTATAGGGTGTAGAGTTCTGTGGAAATTTTTTCTGCCAGTCTTTTGGTAATAAATTGGTTTTTTCAGCAATCGCATCAATATCTGCTGCGAGTGCGAGAGTCACGACGTCTCCATCTAGGCCATCAATTACCGCACGCGCTTGTTTACCAGATCCACCATGAGATTGTTTAAAATTCAAATCTTGACCAGTCTGCTTTTTCCAATATGCTCCAAACTCTTTATTAAAGTTGTCATAAAGTTCGCGAGTTGGATCATATGAAACATTTAAAAAATCTTTTGCGAGTGTAGAAACAGAAGTGACTGAAAGTAAAGCTGCAATGACCCCAATTTTAAAAGAACGCATCATTATTCCTATGTGTTTGTCGTTTTTTGATGATTTGAGCATAGGGAAATTTTTTAAAATAAAAAAATAAGAAGAAATGAAAAAGTTATGATCAAAACAGCTATTCATTTTGTGAGTGACTTTTTACACTATGAGAACGGAATGAGGTTGCTTGAAATGATCTGTTTAAAAAATGCCAAGCCAATGGATGCAATATCTATTTTTGATCGAGGCTTCCATTATGGGGATGGCTGTTTTACCACGGCAAGAATTCGAAATAATAAAATTGAATTATTTGAACGTCATTTAAAAAGATTGAATACTGCCATTGAGCGATTGTCACTTCAAGCTAATCTTGACTATATTGCTGAGTCTATCCAGTATTTACAGCAAGAATATGAGCAATTAAACGGGACGATTAAAATTGTACTGAGTCGAGGCGAGGGGCAACGAGGATACAGTTTACCTCATCATTCAGCAGATCTTTGGTTGTATTATTATCCGCAAAACGTGACTGATCATCACTATGAAGTCATTGTGAGTGGTTTACTTGAGAGAGCGATGGGTTTAACCATGCCACAATTGGTGGGAATTAAATCACTGAATCGGTTAGAACAAGTGTTACTAAAGCAGGAAGCTGATGAGAAGGGTTTTCAAGAAGCCTTAGTTACAGATGTGCAAGGCTATATTGTTGAAGGAATCAGCAGCAACTGCTTTATACGATTGAATGATACGTGGATTTGCCCTGAACTTCGTTATAATGGCGTTCATGGGGTGATGCGTGCTGAAATTTTGGAGCGCATGAATCATTATGGTATAACGTTCCAAAAAAGAGTAATTGATTTGAATGAGCTTCCTCACATTCAAAGTGTATTTTATTGTAATGCGCTCCACCCAATGAAAATCGCCTCTTGCCTTGATGATCGTCGATTAGATACACAAGCGTGTATTGATCTTTTTCACCACCTTCAACTTAATCAGATTTAAAGCTTATGTCCTCTCCTCAGAAATCAACAAAGAAAAAGAACAGCAAGACATCCTTTAAACCTAAAGCGCTTTTACTCATTATTGCAGGCCTAATGTTGCTTGCAACCATGATTCTATCTACAAGTCTATGGAAGGATTATCCTGTAGAGGGTAAAAAGCAAATGCTCGCGATTAATCATGGTGATACTTACTCACAATTTATTGATCGTTTAGCTCAAAATAAACAAGTTTCATTTCCCATTATTTTAAAGATTTATCAACGATTGATGATTCATGACAGCATGAAAGCTGGAGTTTATGAAGTTAAAGAGGGAATGAGTGTCCGTCAAGTTCTAGACATGATTTCGAATTCTGAAAATGCACAACTGAATCGAATTTTGGTCATTGAGGGTACAACATTTAAGCAGTTAAAAAATGCACTCAAAAATGATGAATTGGTGACGAAAGAGCTGGTTCATTTGAGTGATGCAGAAATATTAAAGGAATTGAATATTCCATTTTCACATCCAGAAGGTTTATTTGCGCCTAATACTTATTTTTTTGCGAAGGGTGAAACAGATCGTAAAATTTTAACTGATTTGTATCAACATCAGATGAAGGCACTAGATAAAGCCTGGGAAAATCGAGCTTCTGATTTGCCTTATAAAAATAAATATGAAGCGCTCATCATGGCATCAATTATTGAGAAAGAAACCAATGTTGATCATGAGTTAGATAAAGTCTCAGGCGTATTCGTTCGTCGATTAAAAATAGGTATGCGTTTACAAACTGATCCAACCGTAATTTATGGCATGGGCGATCAATATACGGGCAACATTACCCGTAAAGATTTAAGAACGCCGACACCATATAACACATATACGATTTACGGATTGCCACCAACACCGATCGCATTACCAAGTGATAAAGCGATCGAAGCGGCAATGCATCCAGATCATTCTGACTATATTTATTTTGTGGCGACTGGAAATGGAGGTCACAAATTCAGTACCAATCTAGATGACCATAATCGCGCTGTTCAAGAATATCTTGCTGTGATTCGATCTAAAAAATAAGGGGTAAAATAGACGTGTTTATTAGCTTTGAAGGCACAGAAGGTGTTGGTAAAACGACATTGATCCATAAAATTCGTGACTACTTCCTTGAGCAATCAAAGCAAGTTGTTCTAACTCGTGAACCAGGTGGTACTCCGCTCGCTGAGCAAATTCGTTCCGTACTTCTGACGGTGAATCATGAAGAAAGAATGAGTAATGATACTGAACTATTATTGATGTACGCAGCTCGAGCGCAACATTTGCAACAAGTCATAATACCTGCACTTGAAAATGGTTCGATTGTGTTATGTGACCGATTTTGTGATAGCAGTTTCGCGTATCAGTGTGCAGGTCGTGGATTAAGCCGTGAAAAATTAGCGCTTTTAAACCAAAACTTTGTCCTAAAAATGCCAGACCTGACATTTTGGTTGGATGCTCCGACAGAACTCGGGATGCAACGAGCACGAGCGCGTGGAGCATTGGATCGGTTTGAACAAGAAAAAGCAGCTTTTTTTGAAAAAGTACGTGCAGGATTTGCTGAATTGCATCAGTTAGAGCCGAATCGTGTTAAGCGTATTGATGCAACACAAAGTCCTGAGCAAGTATTTAATGATGCAATTGAACGAATTAGTTCATGGAAAGCTGAGCATAAGTGCTAATTAAAAAAGCAAATATGATTTATATTGAGTCATTGTTTATGGAAAAACGATTAGACTCAATATGATCAGTAATAAAGAAGAAATATTCAAATTCCTACAAACCGAATTTCCACAAAGTCTCCAAAAATGTGAAATAGTGTCAGTAGAGCCACGTGGTGCTACAGTCATTTATCATGTTGATGAAAATGATTTAAGACCTGGAGGGACAGTTTCAGGTCCGACCATGATGACAGCAGCCGATTATGGATTGTATATCGCAATACTGGGAGAAATTGGTATTGTAGGTCTTACAGTGACGACCAATATGAATATAAACTTTCTTAAAAAACCGAAAGGTGGTTGTGACATCAAAGGTGTTTGTAAATTAATGAAAGTTGGCAAAACTCTAGTTGTCGGAGAGGTTTACTTGTACTCTGTTGGGAATGATGAGCCGATAGCTCACGTTACTGGAACTTACTCAATTCCTCCCAAAAGGGCATAAAAAAGCGAGTATGAACTCGCTTTTTTTATTTTGAACTTAAACCTCAACTAAAGGTGTTTCCACTTCAAAATTTGGTGGGGTGAGTACGGTTTTTCGTAATTCTTGCGAAGGCTCAGGATAGTCCAAGGTATAATGTAATCCGCGTGATTCTTTTCTTTGCATCGCACAACGAATAATCATCTCAGAAACGAGTACAAGGTTACGTAGCTCAATTAGATTTTTACTGACATGATAATCTTGATAATATTCGGTGATTTCATGTTTCAGCATTTCAACGCGATGTAATGCACGTTCTAAACGTTTGGTCGTTCGTACAATACCTACATAGTTCCACATGGTCTGACGTAACTCATCCCAGTTTTGCAAAATGACAACGTCTTCATCAGGATTCATGACTTGAGAAGCATCCCATTCAGGGACTTCATAGTGATCTATAATATTTTGATGTTGATCTTGAATATGCTTTGCTGCACTCATACCATATACAAAACATTCTAAAAGTGAGTTACTTGCCATACGGTTAGCGCCATGTAAACCCGTATAAGACGTCTCACCAATCGCATATAGACCTTGAATGTCCGTTTGACTATGTTCATCTACTACTACACCACCACAGGTGTAGTGCGCTGCTGGCACAACTGGGATCATATCTTTGGTAATATCAATACCCAGCTCGAGTAGGCGAGCATACAACGTAGGGAAGTGCTCTTTAATGAACTCAGGAGATTTGTGGGTAATATCTAGCCATACATGTCGTATACCCAATCTTTTAATTTCGTAGTCGATAGCTCGAGCTACAATATCGCGTGGTGCTAACTCAGCACGTTCATCGAAACGGAGCATGAAGCGTTCGCCATCAGGTAAACGAAGATAAGCGCCTTCACCACGCATTGCCTCAGTAATTAAGAAGGAACGTGCTTGAGGATGATATAAGCAGGTTGGGTGGAATTGATTAAATTCCATATTGGCTACGCGGCATCCAGCACGATATGCCATTGCAATACCATCGCCTGTAGCGATATCAGGGTTAGAGGTATATAAATATGCTTTCATGGCACCGCCACATGCCAGTGCAGTAAAAGGTGCTAAGAAAGTATGCACTTGCTCGGTTTGCTCATCTAAAGCATATAAGCCCAAAGCACGATTTTCCTGATTCAAATGACCTAACTTATGCGCTGTAATGAGGTCAATCGCAATGTAATTTTCAAAGATGTGAATATTGTTTTTTTCTTGTGCCCGTTCAACTAAAGTGGTTGAAATTGCTTTCCCTGTTGCATCTGCGGAATGAATAATGCGGCGCTGAGAATGCCCACCTTCACGTGTGAGATGCAAGTTATCTTCATCATCTAGTGTGAATTTAACACCTTGTTTCAGTAAAAAATCAACAGAGGGTTTTCCTCCTTCAACCGTGTGTTGAACAGCTTGTTTTTCACAGAGATAAGCACCTGCAATGAGCGTGTCATCAATATGTTGTTGAATAGAATCAGCCTCATCAAGAACAGCTGCAACGCCTCCTTGTGCATAATACGTGCTGGCATCTTTCAAATGAGATTTTGCTAACACTGCGATATTAAAATGATCAGGTAATGAGAGTGCTAGACTTAAACCCGCACCGCCACTGCCCACAATAATCACATCAAATTGATACGCACTTGTATTTTTCGGCATTTCCATTCGCAAACTGAATTTTAAAAGTGCGTTAATATGGCTCTTTTTTAAAGCAAAATTCAAGAGTTTGATTGATCAAATTTTTTTTTATGCACTTGAACTATTAGTTTTTAATCATATTTTAAGTAAAGTATTGTTTTCTATTAATATAGAAACATTTATTTACGCACAGAGAATTTTGATTGTGCTAAAAATTATTTTATCCAAGAATCATAAATGAGAGTTCACTTAACATGAAAAATCGCGTTATAGCATCAGGGCTTTTTGCTGCAGTCTTTACTGCGGCAGTGCAAACTCAAGCGGCGGCTACTGTTGACTTTTCAAATCTTGTAGAGCGAGTAAGTTCGGGTGTCGTCAGCGTGAATGTTGTTAAGAAAATGACACAAGAAGAAATTCTTCAACAACAAGTACCTGAACTACTGAAACGATTCTTCGGCAATCAAATTATTATTCCACAGCGCCAAGCTCCTCAAGAGAAAACGGGTTTTGGAAGTGCATTTTTTATTAGCCGTGATGGTTACCTGATTACCAATCATCATGTTGTAGAAAATGCTTCACAAATCACCATCATGTTAAATGATCGTCGCGAGATTGATGCCAAAGTTATTGGTAGTGATGAACGTACTGATGTGGCATTACTGAAAGTTGAAGGTACGAACTACCCAGCACTTTCGACTGGGAATATCGACCAATTAAGAGTTGGAGAACCTGTTCTTGCCATTGGCTCACCGTTTGGTTTTGAATACTCGGCATCTGCGGGGATTGTCAGTGCCAAATCAAGAAATATGTTGGGTGAAACATCAGTTCCGTTTATTCAAACTGATGTCGCGCTAAACCCTGGTAACTCTGGCGGGCCATTGTTTAATCAACAAGGTCAAGTGATTGGTGTGAACTCTCGTATTTTCAGTGGTACTGGCGGATATATGGGATTGTCTTTCTCCATTCCAATCGATGTGGCGATGGATGTGGCGGATCAATTAAAGAAAAATGGTAAAGTCAGTCGCTCATATCTTGGTGTTCATTTACAAGAAATTGATCGTAACCTTGCAGAAGCTTATAAGTTACCGAAACCTGAAGGTGCTTTAATCACAGAAATTGCGCCAAATTCCCCAGCAGAGCGCGCTGGCTTAAAGCAAAATGATATTATTTTGAAATACAACGGAACTGCAATTTCAAGAACGAGTGAGCTATTAAATTACTTAAATAGAACACAGCCAAATCAAAAAATTCAGCTAGAAATCTTGCGCGATGAACGTGTACGTACGATTTCAGCAACACTTGCATCAGCACCAGATGAAACACCAGCACAAGCGCAAAATGTAAGTGAAGCTAAAAAACGTGGACCTACATTAGGTGTTGCGATACGCGAACTTGCACCTGTTGAAAAAACACGCCTTGGTGTTAAAGGTGGTGTCTACATTCAAGAGGTTGTACGCGGAGGTTTGGCGGCACAATCTCGTATTATGGCTGGTGATGTGATCACCTCGATTAATGGTAAGAATGTAAGTACAACACAAGATTTTGTGGAAGCGGTGGCTAATCTTAAAACGAATACAGTTGCACGAGTGGGTATCATCCGTGAAGGGCGAAATGCCATGATCGGATTAAGAATCAAGTAAACATGAATTGAATAAAAGGCCTTGCGATAGCAAGGTCTTTTTTATTTAACCCTAAAATTATACTAAAATCTTTTCGAATGTTGATGATGAATACGCAATACAAGGGAATACAGTGAGTACAATCTTTGACCTTAAAATAAAAGCAACAGCACAAGACATTGATATTTTAGGTCATGTGAATAATGTGGTGTATGTAAAATGGATGCAAGATGTTGCAACAGCACATATTGAACAATTGGGTTTGGGGGTTGAGCAATATCTAGAACTCAAACATGCCATGGTTGCTGTTGAGCATCACATGAATTACAGAAAGGCGTGTTTTGAAAATGATGAAATTATTTTAAGAACTTGGCTTAATGATTTGAATGCGATGTATTCATTCCGTCAGTACGCTTTTTTTAGACCTTCAGACCAATCATTATTATTTGTGGGAAATACCAAATGGGCCTGTGTAGAGATTGCGACAGGCAGACCTAAACGATTATCGCCAACATTTACTCAAGCTTATCAGCCTATTTCTGAGGTATTAAATCCTTTGGATTTCACTCAAGATTATTCTTTACCCGCTAACTAAAGAATTGCTTGAGTCGGACGAATTAAATATTTCACCACATGGTGTTCATTATTATGAATACTTTGAAAAATCCATCTGCTATAATCGTCCGCAATTTGTTAAACAGCTTTTGCTATGTAGTTTTTATTTCATGCATAGCGCAATTTATTGTTCAAGGTAACCCATGGCGCAAGCTAAAAAATCCGTAAATATCAAAAATATACGTAACTTTTCGATCATTGCTCACATTGATCACGGGAAGTCAACTTTAGCTGACCGTTTTATTCAGACCTGTGGTGGTTTGCAAGATCGCGAAATGCAAGCGCAAGTTCTAGACTCAATGGAGCTTGAGCGTGAGCGCGGGATTACCATTAAAGCTGCATCTGTGACGCTTTATTATACACACCCAAATGGCGAAGAATATCAACTGAACTTTATTGATACACCTGGGCACGTTGACTTCTCATATGAGGTTTCGCGCTCGCTTGCTGCTTGTGAAGGTGCACTTTTAGTTGTTGACGCAGCTCAGGGTGTTGAAGCTCAGTCAGTTGCAAACTGTTATACAGCTATTGAGCAAGGTCTTGAGGTTCTTCCAGTACTTAATAAAATTGATTTACCTCAAGCTGAACCAGAGCGTGTTATTCAAGAAATTGAAGACATTATCGGAATTGAAGCAACTGAAGCACCTACGTGTTCAGCTAAAACTGGATTAGGAATCGAAGGTGTTTTAGAAACACTTGTGAATACCATTCCTGCTCCGACGGGTGACCGTGAAGCGCCGCTTCAAGCTTTAATTATTGACTCATGGTTTGACAACTATCTAGGTGTTGTATCCTTAGTTCGTATTAAGCAAGGTCGTGTGCGTAAAGGCGATAAAATGTTGATGAAATCAACAGGTCAAACGCACATCATTACCTCTGTCGGTATTTTCAATCCTAAACATACAGAAACTGATATTTTAGAAGCAGGTGAAGTCGGCTTTGTGATTGCTGGTATCAAAGATATTTTTGGTGCGCCAGTTGGTGATACGATTACACTTGCTACAACGCCGGAAGTAGAAACTTTACCTGGGTTCAAAAAAGTTAAACCACAGGTATATGCTGGTTTATTTCCAATTGATTCGAGTGAATTTGAACCTTTCCGTGAAGCATTACAAAAACTGCAAATTAACGATTCAGCATTATTCTTTGAACCTGAAAGTTCAGATGCATTAGGATTTGGTTTCCGTTGCGGTTTCTTGGGTATGCTGCACATGGAGATTGTTCAAGAGCGTTTAGAGCGTGAATATGATCTAGACCTGATTTCATCGGCACCGACTGTAATTTACGAAGCTGTCATGAAGAGTGGTGAGACAGTTTATATCGACAGTCCATCAAAAATGCCAGATGGATCTACTGTAGAAGACCTTCGTGAGCCGATCGCAGAATGTAATATCCTTGTGCCACAAGAATATCTTGGCAATGTAATGACGTTGTGTGTTGAGCGACGTGGTGTTCAAAAAGATATGAAGTTTATGGCAAACCAAGTAGCCATTACATTTGAGATACCAATGGCTGAAGTCGTGATGGATTTCTTTGATAAATTGAAATCATGTTCACGTGGTTTTGCATCATTAGATTATAACTTCATCCGTTTTGAGTCTTCTTCTCTTGTAAAAGTAGATGTCTTGATCAATGGTGAAAAAGTTGATGCATTGGCAATGATTTGTCACCGTCAAGATGCGCGTCATCGTGGTATTGCACTTGTAGAAAAAATGAAAGATTTGATTCCTCGTCAAATGTTTGATGTGGCGATTCAAGCTGCGATTGGTGCTCAAATTATCGCGCGTTCAACAGTAAAAGCAATGCGTAAGAACGTATTGGCAAAATGTTATGGTGGTGACGTTTCACGTAAGAAGAAACTTCTCGCTAAACAGAAAGAAGGTAAGAAACGTATGAAGCAGGTGGGTAGTGTAGAAATCCCACAAGAAGCTTTCTTAGCTGTGTTAAAAGTAGAGCGATAACAACAAGGAATATCCCATGGATTTTGATTTTAACCTCATTCTCGTACCTGCAACCCTAATCTTTTTTGGATTGTGGTTGCTGGATAAATTGGTGCTCAAACAAAGAGCAACCAAAGGAAAAGGGAATGAAAATTTCATTATTACATGGGCATATGATTTTTGGCCTGTACTTGCAGTTGTGTTAGTGCTGCGTTCATTCTTCTTTGAACCTTATAATATTCCATCTGAATCCATGGTTCCGGCATTGGAAACAGGTGATTATATCTTGGTGAACAAATATCAATATGGTGTTCGTTTACCGATTAGCAACACCAAAGTGTTGAATGTCAATGAGCCTGAACGTGGTGATGTGGCGGTATTTAGATATCCACCAAACCCATCAATTAGCTATATTAAGCGTATTATTGGTTTACCTGGTGATCATATCGTTTTTGAGAATAATCAATTAACCATCAATGGTGAAAAAGTTGTAACGGAATCGACTGAATTTAATCGTGAAAAAGATGTTTCAGACACGCCAAATTCAATTTATCATTATGAAACTTTAGGTGATCATAAGTATTTGGTTCGTAATTTGGAAGGTCAAAACCCGATTATTGCGCATTTTAATTATGCACAAACCAAACAAGATCTTCCTTATGTTGCCACTGCGAATGATCGCTTTGTAAGAACAAATGGTCAAAGCTGGGAAGTAACTGTTCCGAAAGGATATTACTTTGCCATGGGTGACAACCGTGATCAGAGTGCTGATAGTCGAATCTGGGGATTCGTACCTGAGGCAAATTTAACAGGACAAGCAATTTATGTATGGATGCATAAAGAAGCTGGTTTGAAATTGCCATCATTCAGTCGTAATGGTCAAATTCAGTAATCTTCAAATATATGGATAATAAAAAATGCGTAACACTCAACGTGGTGCATCGTATACAGCGATTTTATTAGGGGTAATTGTTGCGGCATTTGGACTTAAAGTGCTCGTAGCATTGTGGCAGCCTTATTGGGATGACCGACTAATCAATCAATTGATTGAAGAGCAAGTTGCAATCAGCTCAAAGGCGACAACACCACAACAGTTTGCTTCAACAATGGGGCAGAAATTTAGCATGAACAATATCCGTGACATTGAGTTTAAAGATATTGCGACTGTCAAATCTAAACAAGGTTTACAAGTGACAAAGAAATATGAAGTAAGAAAGCCATTCTTATTTAATATTGATTTAGTCCTCACATTCGAGAAAAGTTTTGATCAAAGGTCAGTTCAAAGTAAGTGATTCTCGCTTACTGAGTCGCATCGGTTATCAGTTTAAGAAAATTGAATTACTTCAACTTGCATTGACACACCGATCGGTTAGCCATAAACATAACTATGAACGCCTAGAGTTTCTAGGCGATTCATTGTTAGGAATGATTATTGCCAATTACCTTTATCATGCTTATCCACATGAAAACGAAGGTCGTCTGACGCGTATGCGAGCTACTTTGGTTCGACAAGAAGCGTTAGGCAAAATTGCAACAGATTTGAAACTTAGTCAGAGTTTAATACTCAGTACTGGTGAATTAAAATCTGGTGGTCATCATAGAGAGTCGATACTCGCTGACACAGTCGAAGCGATTATTGGTGCAATCTATACTGATAGCCAAGATTTAAAGTTGTTAGAATCAATTGTGTTGAAATGGTATGAACCTTATTTAGATCATATTGAACCAACAGATCAATTGAAAGATCCTAAGTCCCGTTTACAAGAGTATCTTCAAGCTCGTAAAAAACCTCTCCCAGTGTATGAGGTTGTTGATATTCAGGGTGATGCACCAAACCAACATTTTAAAGTGGAGTGTATGGTTGAAGGCTTGCCAAAATGTATGGGTGAGGGTTCAAGTCGTCGTTTTGCTGAGCAAGCAGTAGCGGCGGAAATTTTAAAATTTTTGGAGCAAAAGTCTTCATGACTACTCATTCCGATCACATCGATGCTGATCACGAGTCGCAAGACAGCGGCAATGATTTAATTAATCAATTTTTTAGTTCTCAAGGTACTACAATTCCCTCAGACTACAAAAGTGGCTTTGTAGCAATTGTAGGTCGTCCGAATGTAGGTAAATCTACATTAATGAACCATATTTTGGGTCAGAAGCTTTCGATTACGTCACGTAAGCCTCAAACAACTCGACACAAGATTGTGGGTATTGATACGCGTGAGAAATCTCAGGCAGTATTTGTTGACACCCCTGGAATGCATAAGAAAGAAGTCCGTGCTATCAATAAAATGATGAATCGTGCAGCTCATTCAGCCTTGCGTGATGTAAATCTTGTACTATTTGTTGTAGACGCTGACAAATGGACTCAAAATGATGAATTAGTCCTTGAGAAGCTCAAAAATGCCGAAATGCCTGTCATCTTGGTCATTAATAAATTGGACACATTTGAGAATAAAAATCAGGCATTACCACTAATTCAAGAACGTACTAAATTAATGAATTTTGCTGAGATCGTTCCGGTATCGGCATTGCGTGGCGCTAACCTTGATCATCTTCGAGATACGATCGAAAAATACTTACCGTTTCAACCACCATTGTATGCACTAGATCAACTCACAGATCGTTCTGAACGCTTCTTAGCTTCTGAAATTATTCGTGAAAAAATCATGCGTCAACTGGGTGAAGAGCTTCCATATGATTTAACGGTTCAAATTGAATCGTTTAAAACAGAAGAAGCGACTTTAAATGAGAAAACTGGTCGTATGAAGCCTGCTTGTACCTATATTGATGCTACGATTTTTGTTGATCGCCCTGGGCAAAAAGCGATTGTCATCGGTGAAAAAGGATCAAAGTTGAAAAAAATTGGTATGGATGCACGTGCTGATATGGAAAAAATGTTCGAAGAAAAGATCATGCTCACCCTTTGGGTTAAAGTCAAAGGCGGTTGGTCTGATGATGAGCGTGCATTAAAAAGCCTAGGGTATAGTGATATCTAAGGATTAAACGGTTATAGGAGCTGATGATGATGAAGATGGTTGCGATAATTGTATGTGCTTTGGTTTTACAAGGTTGCATTCATAAAGTTGTCACAGTTCCTGTAAAAGTTGCGTATAAAACCACCAAAGGAGTCGTCAAAGGTACTGCAGCAGTAGTTGGGGCCGTTATTCCCGATGGTAATGATGATGAAGAAGAAGAACTAAAGAAAGATAAATAATAAGATTAGTCGATGCGAAATGAACTTTTGCATGGATACTTAATCCATCATCGAAAGTATCGAGAGCGGAGTCATATTGTCCATTTATTCACTGAAGAGTATGGACGAGTTGACGGCATACTAAGACAACCTCCACCACCGCAGTATCAGCCTATCGCACTTCAAGCGACAGGAAAGTCTGAATTAAAAAATTTCACAAAATTAGAAATTGTTAATCATCCCATTTTTTTTCATGGTGATGCATTCTTTTCAGGATTTTATTTAAATGAAATCTTATTGAGATTATGCCCATTAGAAGAGGCAATGCCAGATACTTTTGCACAGTACCACAAGACATTAGAAAGTTTACAAAAATTAGCTCAACATTCAAATCCTAACGAATTCTTGAAGCAAATTCTTCGTCAATTTGAATACGTACTTCTAGAAGAGCTTGGTTATGCGATTGATTACTCGATAGACGCACACCAAAATGAAATTTTAACTTCACAAAAATATCAATTTCAATTAAACGAAGGCTTCATACCAGTTCAGTATTCAAGTGCCGCTACACTGACAGGTGAGCAAATTCGAAGCATGTTAAATTATGAAAATGGTACAGATTTCAATGCTGAACAGTTACAATTACTGAATAAATTATATCGTCAAATGATTACTTCATTATTGGGTGATCGCCCACTAAAAAGTCGTCAATTGTGGATTCAAAACGCTCAATCAAAATCAAATTAGGAAAATGTTATGGCTGCATTGCTTGGTGTGAACATTGATCATGTTGCAACTCTAAGACAGGCTCGAGGCACACGCTACCCGGATCCAGTACAGGCAGCACTAATTTGTGAAGAGGCAGGGGCTGAAGGCATTACATTACATTTACGTGAGGATCGTCGTCATATTCATGATGATGATGTCCGTCGCATGCGCCCTGTACTTAAAACACGCATGAACCTTGAAATGGCAGTGACAGATGAGATGGTGGCATTTGCTAAAGAAATAAAGCCGCATCACGTGTGTTTTGTGCCTGAAAAGCGTCAAGAAGTCACGACCGAAGGTGGCTTAGATGTTGTTGGTAATTTTGAGGCTGTTAAGTCTGCTACACAGGAATTAGCAGCGATTGGATGTGATGTATCGTTATTTATCGATGCTGATATTGAACAAATTGATGCTGCAATTGCCTGTGGTGCGCCAACTATTGAGATTCATACAGGTGCTTATGCAGATGCTGAAACAGAAGAAGCACAGCAGGTAGAGTTACAACGTATTATCCGTGGAGCAGAATACGCTGCTGCTAAAGGCTTAGTTGTAAATGCTGGACATGGACTCAATCTTGACAATGTTGCTCCTATTGCAGCAATTCCTCAAATACACGAATTGAATATTGGACATGCTCTGATTGCCGATGCTGTTTTTAAAGGACTTACGCAAGCAGTTCAAGATATGAAAGTAGCAATTAAAGCTGCACGATAAGACTGATGAGTACTATGTCAAATATTGATTATGATGAATTAATGAAGCCTGTCATAGGCTTCCTTGGTTGTGAAACTCCACAAGCTTGGTTAGATGAGGCTGTAAATAATCTTGATATTTTGATGCAAGATCATGCAAACTGTGAAAAGAAAGCAGCCAGTACAGCCATGAATCTCATGTTTAGATACAGCTTTTTTGTAGATTTACAAGTCAAGCTCGCTCAATTAGTGCGTGAGGAAATGCTGCATTATGAGCAGGTTTTAGAGTTTATGAATAAGCGCGGGCAGCAATGGGTTGGTTTAAGTGCTGGGCGTTATGCGGGTGGCTTACGCAAAGAAATTCGAACGTATGAACCAGAAGCGTTGATTGATGTTTTAATTATTGGTGCGTTTGTGGAAGCACGCTCATGTGAACGTTTTTATGCATTAGCGCCTAGAGTCGATGAGGAATTAGGGCGCTATTATCGCTACTTATTAAAATCTGAATCACGCCATTACGAGGATTATTTGGCTCTAGCTCTAGATGTGGCTAAGACTGCGAAATTGAAAGATCCTGAGGAGGATATTCAAAGTCGTATAGAGCACATTCGTGAAGTTGAAAAGCAACTCATCTTAACACCTGATGAAACCTTCCGTTTTCACAGTGGAGTTCCAGTAAAAGCAGCTTAAAATATGGTTGAGAAAATCCTCCCAAATGGGGGATTTTTTTGGCATAAAAAAAAGCCCAAGTCTTAAATGCTTGGGCTTTTTAGTATTTGGCTCTCCAACCTGGGCTCGAACCAGGGACCTGCGGATTAACAGTCCGTCGCTCTACCGACTGAGCTATTGGAGAATCTGAATGCGATTATAAGGGGATTTAAGATTGGGTCAAGTGTAAATTGCCATACAATTGTCACTTTTGAGCCGCATGTTGTTTATTTGCTCAAATAAAATGTTTTTTTTAAATTTACTTGCCAATTTAGAATGAGCTTGTTAGATTTATTTAACAACAGAGCGCTTGAAACAGAGTTTTAAGCAGTGTGGATTTATACCAACTTGCCAGCACTAAATGGCTAAAATAGGAGAAAGCGAATGAATACGCTTACCATTTCTCAGATCTTTTCTAATCTTGAATTTTATAAACAAAATTACCTGTCTATCTTAAATTCGCCTAGTTCTTATTTCATTGAAGTAGAGGGCGCGGTAATTGATGTATTTCCTTTTAAAAAACATCATCTGGTTTTGGGTGAGCTATTACAGCTGTGGTTTTCTGAAAAATGGTCTGTTGATTACGATCAATCATGCACGCTTGAACAATATTTGGCAGCAAATGACTTAACACCTAACTTAAATAAACTCTATATCTACTCCATAAAAGGGAATGCCATTCTTGGCACGAATAAATCGTTTGCTTGGGTAAATGAGTCGAATGCGGTGAGCGAGATTTTATTAAAGTCACCACTCAAATATTATGTTGAATGCTTAAGTTGTTCTCGTCCTTCAAAGCACTTGTTTAATAAACAGCTTGCAGTTTAGGCAAATTTTCACAAGTCAAATCTGAAATTGTTGAATAAATTGTTTCTTTAAAACATAGTCAAACTTAGCTTGTGTTATTTTATCTTTAATTTAGTAGGGTGAATTGGTGTTTCTAGAAGTTTTTTTTATTAATTAAATCCTATATTGTGGTTGCTTAGATCGGTTTTATCTTCTATATGATGGTGCAAAGCATATCTATAAATGGGATTTTCAGTGATAAATATGATGTTTCAGATTGAGCTATCGATACTATGAATAGTGTTTAAATTTCAATATTTTCAATATTCTATTTGGATCACTGATGGATCATGTTTGGATAGCTTTAAAAAAACCTCCGACGTTTATCCAATCCTAAAAGCACACTTTGTTCGATTCAGTGAACGATCGTATTAACCAAAAGGTTTTATGTTGAGTATTGGGTTATGTAGGTGCATGAAGGGGTTTAGATTTAAGCAAAAAAAACCCGCGAAAATCGCGGGTTTTTGATCTGATTAATTTATCAGATTATTTTTCAGCTGCGATAGAAGCAATTGCTGCATCTACGCCTTCGATTGAGTCAGCTGCTTTTTTGATACGTGCAAGCGCATCAACCAATACTTCATCTGCTGTTGCATATGAAATACGCATATAACCGCCTAAACCGAATGCATCACCAGGAACAACCGCAACACCAGTTTCTTCCAATAACCATGCAGAGAATTCTGTGCAAGATTTTAAACCTTTTGCACGGATCAATGGACGAATGTTTGCATAAGCATAGAATGCACCGTCAGCAGGTAAGCATGTAATGCCTTTGATATCATTCAAGCCATTAACAACTAAATCATGACGGCGTTTGAAAGCTTCAATCATTGGTTTAAGTACATCTTGAGGACCATTCAATGCAGCTTCTGCCGCAACTTGCGAAATTGAAGTTGGGTTAGAAGTAGATTGTGATTGAATTTTCTTCATTGCGCCGATTAATTTAGCAGGACCTGCTGCATAGCCGATACGCCAACCTGTCATTGCATATGCTTTAGATACACCGTTGAGAACGATTACGCGATCGTAAAGATCTGGTGCAACTGTAGCAATGTTATAAAACTCGTCGTCCCAACGAATTGGTTCGTACATATCATCAGAAGCAACATATACTTCAGGATATTTACGAAGAACTTCAGCTAATGCTTCTAATTCTTCTTTGGTATAAATCATACCTGTTGGGTTAGAAGGGCTGTTTAAAACAACTAGGCGAGTCTTATCAGTAATTGCAGCTTCTAATTGAGCTGGTGTGATTTTGAAACGTTGTTCTTCACCACATTTAACAATAACTGGCACACCTTCTGCAATGATCACCATATCTGGATAGCTTACCCAGAATGGAGCAGGGATGATTACTTCATCGCCTTTATTTAACAATGCAAGCGCAAGGTTAAAGAATGATTGCTTACCGCCACAAGAAACGAGAATCTGGTTAGCAGCATAATCAAGGTTATTATCACGTTTTAATTTAGCGATAATTGCTTTTTTAAGACCTGGCGTACCGTCAACTGCGGTGTATTTAGTAAAACCGTTGTTAATCGCTGCAATTGCTGCATCTTTGATGTGTTGTGGTGTATCGAAATCCGGTTCGCCTGCACCTAAACCAATAACGTTTTTACCAGCAGCTTTAAGTTCTGCAGCTTTATTGGTCACAGCAAGCGTTGGGGACGGTTTGATGGCATTGACACGATCAGAGAGACGTACGTCCACGGCAGTATTCCTTCTTATAGGGATTAAAAAATAAAAAGCACACTATCTTAGCTTAAATTGAATGTTTTAGTCGTCCAATATCTAGGCAAATTAGCAAAAAATCACGAAATTCATCGAATTTTAATGCAATGATACATATCCATATTAAACAACGTGGGTCGCATAAAAAAACAAATTTCCGTACAATAGCGTTAGATTGAAATGAGTGGTCTCAAATGAGTTCGGAAAATTCTCCCAAAAAGAAGCCTGTAGTGAATCTTCCATTTCCTATCAAGCAAGTGAATGACGCAAAGCAAGCTGATGAAGAAATCGAAGATCTACGTCCAAAGCCTCAGCGCTATGCTGATCGCACATGGATGCCGCCACGTGGTACACGTCGCTCAATGGGTAAAAGATAAAAAAATAGGTGCTTTAAGCACCTATTTTTTTGTGGGAAAGAATTACACGTAACTTAAGCTTTGATCTAGAGTCAGTAAGTTGAATGTAGAACCGTCTTTAAATACGATTGATTCAACTTGATGTGCTTCACCTTTTGCCCAATCTTTAATAGTGATTTGATCAGCAGAATCTTTAAGTTTGATGATACGATCATTCCCAGAGTCTTGAACGAGTAAATCATCAATTGCGATACCAGCACCAAATTGAATGGTATCTTGACCACCTTTTTCATAGATTGTATCTACTCCAAAGCCTTGATCAAAATAGTATGTCTCGTTACCAAGATCGCCATACAATTTGTCGTTACCAATACCACCATTTAAGATGTTAATTAGACCCCCGTTTGCGATTAAGGTGTCATCTCCAGCGAGGCCTTTTAATTCGTTATTTACGAATTTGCTACCTGTGATAATGTTGTCAGATTGGTTACCCGTACCACTTTGTTGAATTTCTGATCCAGCAATCAAAAGTTCTTTGATTGGATTGATCAGCGTAAGGTTTTCAATATTTTCGGTTAATTGATACTGATCTGCAGAACTAATGACAGTGTCTGTACCTTCATAGTTGTGTTCAAGTACGAAGTCATATTTTGATTGTACATAATAGGTATCGTCACCACGACCACCTACGAGGACATTGATGCCTTCACCACCTTTTAGAATGTCATTGCCCCAACCACCAAAGAGCAAGTCATCACCTTTACCACCTACAAGCGTATCGTTGCCGACACTGCCTTTAATGATGTCATTACCATCTTTACCGTTTAAGGTACGTCCGAAAACTGAGTAAGTGGTAATAATGTTGGTGTTAGGGTTAAATAAGTTTGTCGCTACTGCTACAGAACCAGCCAAATCACCTGCATATGCGTAAGCAAGTTGAGTCAATGTATTTACAAGTTGATCACGTGAAGAGAAGCCATCATCAAATATTTCACCTTTGATGAATTGTCCAACGAAGTTTAAGCCCTCAGTCACGATCTGATTCACAACATCAAAGATACTCGCACCAGCTTTTAAGTTGGCTTTAACTACATCACCCAATAGCTCTAAATACCAAGTAAACGGACGGCTATCACCACCATTCAATTGTGAAGTATCAACACCTAAATAGTGATCAAGAATACTTAATGGTGTGATACCTGTCCAATCACCTAGCTCGCCACCCAAGTTTTCAAGAGCTTGAGTTGCATCCATAAGTACCAATCCAAACTTACCATCAGAGCTTGGTAAATATCCTGCTGGAACAACAGTCTCGCCATCAGCATTTTTAACGCCATTCAAGAAATTGTCAGCTAAAGTTTTGATCAATACATTTGATGCTTGCCAGAATTGTTCATCCGTAATATAGATGCCTTTATCTGCGAGTGATTTACCTGTTCCTAAGCGAACATATTGATAAAGGAAGCTCTGAGGATCAGCTATTGCAACAGCTTCAGCAACTTTTAACCAGTTTTTAGTACCCTGATCAACTGCGTCATTTGATGCTAAATCTTCTTTGATCACGGTATAAATAGGGCGCCAGAAATTTTTACCTTGTAAAGAACCAGTCGAGATAAACTTGTTATATAGTTCTTGAACTTGTTTAAATGCAGATTCACTTACGCGGTAACTGAATTGATTGTCAATTTTGTAGAATTTAGGACGACCGTCATCTGATGGATTAGATTGATCTGGTTGTTTTGGTTGCCCCCATTCTCGATCAAAATGTGAGTCTGAAGGTGGAAGAGTGGCACCAATATCCTTACCAATATTTACGATAATGTCTGAAATTTGATCAATGATTGCATCACCGGCTTTATGAATTTCTTCGAAACCAGGAATGAATTTATCACCAACTTTAACCAATGGCGCAACGCTATCTAATAAATCATTCACGATGCCATCTTTGCCGATAATCAAATTACCAACCAGCTCACTTGGAATTTTTAAAATTGAATCAAGGCTAAGTTCGCCATCTTTCCATTCATTTTTGTGGTGTGTATCTTTTGCTTCTACATTTGAGCCGAGGGCCTCACCAGCACCACTGAGTAAATTCGATGCTGCATCGATAATGCGGTCACCTAACTCATGAACAACTTCAAATGGTTTACCAAGTAGAGCATTACCTGCTAGGCCAATAGGCGAAGCCACATCTAAAACTGTATTGACTAAATTTGCTGTCGTGACTAAACCATTACCTAGTAACTGAGCTGGAATAGAAAGTACTGAGCTAAATTTGAAATCAGGAACATAATCGAAAATAGGTTCAAGTGCATTTTCAACTTGATTTGCAACTGTATTCACAATTGATTTTAGGTTTTCAGTAGCTGATGGAAGCTCTTGAGACCATTCATTATCATAATGGGTATCTTTAGGTTCAATTGTCCCGCCAATCGCTGAGCCAATGTCATGAGCCACATCAGAGACAGCATCAATAATCGTATCACCTGCTTTATGAACAACATCAAAACCAGGGATAAGCGCATTTCCTGCAATAGCAATCGGTGCAGCAGCATCAAGAATATCATTGGCAATATTGGTTGCACCGATAATGGTGTTTCCAATTAAATCCCCAGGAAGGCTTAAAATGTTATCTAAGCTGAGTTCTTTGTCTTCCCACTCATTTTTATGATGAGTGTCATTCGGTTCGATGGTTGCACCAAGTGCTTTACCCACTGAATTCACTGCATCTGAAGCTGCATCAATAATTTTATCACCAAGTTCGTGCACTGCTTCGAAAGGTTTGCCAAGTAAAGCATTACCTGCTAAACCAATAGGAGATACTACATCAAGAACAGTATTCACAGCATTGGTGGCAGCGATTAGACCATTACCAACGAGTTGAGCTGGAATTGAGAGAACTGAACTTAATTTAAAGTTAGGTAAGTAATCGAATGATTTATAATTGAACAAAGCCATTGTTATAGTCTCTTATAAAAATAAAGTGTTTTTAATCATTGTTCGTGATTAAAGTGTGATGAGAATCACATTTTATTAATTTAAAATCAATTGCTTTTGTTAGACAAGATCATGAATTTTTTGTCATAATTTAATGAAAAATATAGTAAAGCTTATATGAGAACTAAATAAGATTGATTTTTAAAAAAAAAACACCAGTGCAATGACTAGTGTTTCAAGAGCAAATAAAATGTATGATCTAAAAATATAAATACTGTAAATTATTGATTTTTATTGGATAAATATTTGTAGTATTGTCTCTTGTGATCATACATGGATTGGTCTGCACGCTTTAACATATCCTCAATTGTTTCATTCTCAAGGCTTGTAGCAAATCCCATTGATGCACTGATGATATGGTTAGAATAATATTGATTATCGATATTCAATAATTCTTGAATGGTCAAAATCGTCGACTGAACGGTAGTTTCATTTGCACCTTGCATCAGGATAACAAATTCATCACCTCCAATTCGAGAGGCTGTATAACTGGTATTGTGAATCGTTCTACTTAAGATATTACCCATTCTGCGTAAAATCTCATCACCTACATCATGACCAAATTGATCATTAATCGGTTTAAGGCCATTCATATCTAGAAAAATTGCAGAAACTGGGCGAATAAGTGCGCGTTCCAATCGATGGATTTCTTCAGTGTAGAACGAGCGATTTTTGAGTTTTGTTAAAACGTCGTGTTTACCTAAATATTCTAAATAGCTCTCAGCTTTTTTTCGCGCTGTAATGTCCGTTAGGGCAAGTTGTACAAGTCCCCAATCTTCTTCATAACCTGGAAACACAGTGAATTGAAGTAAAACATAGCGAATTGAACCATCCAAAGCATAATTGATCGCTTCACGACTATGATGAATTTTCCCATTCCATAGTTCGATCAATTGTTCCTTAAAAGTTTGATGCATTTCTTTCGAGAAAACTTTTTTTAGATTTTGAAATAAATCTGATTTCGTCGATGCCTTGAACAAATCCAATGTTGCTTGGTTGACGTCAAGTAATACAATGTCTTCAATGCATTGTTGTACGAAATCTTGATGCACATCTAAAAAAGTTCTGAAATCATCAATACCAATTGATTTAAGATGATCGAGTCTTAATTTAATGCGACTAAAGTCTTCAACCCATAATGATGTGGGTGAATAACTAAATCTTGCTTCAGCTAATCGACGATTTTTTTCTTCTAAACGCCGAGCTTGCATATAACCACTAATATCTTCTGTAGTAAGCAAAATACGGTCTAAACTTTGTTCTGAACCAGGTAAAACGACAGCTCGCAGTTTTATGTCTAAGGGTTGACCACTCAAGGTGAAATTAGTGGTTGTACTTGTAAACTCTAATTCACCCTTCCAAAGTGCAACTAATTCCGCTACATGTGCATCAAACATTTGATGTTGGAAAATGGTGCTTAAATTTTGGGTAAGATGTTTAAGGCTTTGTGCTTCAAAAAGATCGAGTGTTTTTTGATTTACTTTAACAATCTTAATTTGATGTGCGCATAAAGTCACAAGATCTGGATTTTGCTGCAGATGTAAAGCTAAATCAGTAACCCCATCACTACGCCATTGGTTAAAGATGGTTTGAATGGCACTAAAATCTTCCAACCACATTGGGATAGGAGATAAATCAAAAATTGATGAATCAAGTATCTCCATAACTATCCTTGAACTTTTCTTTTAAAACAATAAATTGTGGATAATATAGCACTAAATTATTTTGATATAAAATTCAAATTTTTTATTATTTACGTGATTTAAGACACTTTTTTAAGCTAAGCTAACGTTGAGCTAAATCCTAAGCTCAATTCGTTAGATTTTTATTTTGATAAAAATGATGCTTGTTAATATACATGCATTTATCTGCACGGCGTAACATATCTTCTAAGGTTTCGCCTTTAAGTCTTGTGGCATGTCCGAGTGAAACGCTGATAGAAAGATGAGGGTGATCTAGATTATGTTGATGTATTTGAGTTTCAAGATCATGAACAAGGATTTTAACTTGCTCAACATCGGCATGAGGCATCAATAATACAAATTCATCGCCACCTATTCTAGAAATTGAAAAATCTTTTTTGTGAGTGACAAATTGAAGAATTTCGGCAAAGTTTTTTAGATACTGATCACCGACATCATGTCCGAACTGATCATTGATAATTTTTAAACCGTTCATGTCAATGTAAATACAAGACACTGGATAGAGATCAAGTTGCTCAATCCGTTCAATTTCTTCATTAAAATAAGTTCTGTTATGTAAATCCGTTAAAATGTCATGTTGACCCAAATAATGTAAGTGATTTTCTAATTTTTTTCGCTCAGTGATATCTGTAAGGGCGACTTGTATCACCGCCCAATCATCTAAATTATGTGGAAAAATATTTAATTGTTCTAAAACGAAGATTTGTTCTCCATTCGCGTTGTAGAAACTACTTTCTCGCTGTTGATATTCTTCATGATTCCACAATTGTAGTAACTGGCTTTTAAAATTTTCCAAACGTTTAATATCAAATAAATCATGAGAATGATGTAAAAATTGAGATTTATCTTTCACAGCAAAAAGTTTGAGCGCCGCTTCATTGACATCAATGAAATTTATTTGCTCAAAGCATTCCACAACAAATTCTGGATGTTGATGAATGTGTTGGTCTAAATTCTCAATGTTTTGCAAACGGAGCAGCTCAAATCTTTTTTTAATTTGGCTAAAATCCATGATCCATAGTGCTGTTGGATTATAAGTAAATAAAGATTCGGCAAAATGACGTGCTTTTTGATATTGGGAAATATCTTCGGTGGTCATGAGTAGGCATTTCCAATTATCCTCATAACCTTTTAATTTCATACCGCGTAATTGAACATCTAAACGCTTTCCATTGGTCGTATAATTGATCACTGGAATATGATGTTCAGTATTCTTCCAAAGTGATACAAAAAATTGGATTTGGAAAGTGCTGACTTCAGGATGAAGGAACTTCTGAAAACTTTCTAAAATTTCTTCTAAGTTTTTTGCTTCATACAGTTTAAGCGTACTTTGGTTAACACGTAAGGTATGAATCGTACTCAAGCAAAGGTGGAGACGACTGTGATCCTCCATCAAATATGCTTCAATATCTTCAATACCTTCAGCAGTCCATTGTTCAAAAATTTGTTTAACACCGCTGAAGTCTTGTAGCCACATCGCAATTGGAGATAAATCAAAGATGGTCAGATCTAAATGATCCATAGATGCGAGCCTTGGTGTTTAAAATTCATTCATTTATACAATATAAGTGAATGAATCTTATAAAATCAACATCTTATTAAACTGATTTTTTTGCTCGATGCTCAGGTTTTGGCGCAGAAATTGACTTAAGCCCTTGCCAAACATCAACAAAATCTTGTTCATTCATTTGGTAGAGTTCAAGTAAAGCCAATACCACACCACCCATCATGAATGCACGATCGGACTTAGGTTCATATTGGAAGGTTTGATCTTTTAGATGATAGAGGATATCTTCGATTTCAAATATGCGTTCACGTCCATTACTGTCCACGGGGAACATCGGCGTTTCGATCAAAATATTGGCTAGTTTCTTTTCAGATTCATTTAAATTAAGTTGCTCAAATGCCGTTTCTAAAGAATCCGCGAACAGCAGTTCAGAAGAAAAAATGGCATGTAATAAAGGTTGGTTTAATTTAGGAAAGGTTCGTTCAACGAAAGGTTTAAACGAAATCGGGAAAATCACATTTTTTGATATACCTTTGAACATGGGTGCTATTTCAGCAACTTTGTAACCTGCTACACCACAACCAACGGCTGTAATAAAATACTTAATCTTGGGGTGGTTTTTTGTATAGATCTTAAAATCATTGATGTAGTGTTCAATCTGGGATAGAGGCATTTGTTGCAAATGCTCATTCATGGTGGGTATTGCATAGCTCTGTCCAGCCCAGCCGCGGCCAGCACCTTTAACCGCACCGAAATGTTGAAGTGCAATTTTTGCAGCACCACCTGCATGCGTGCCTGCTAAATTACTACCAAATACAAATACTGTATCTTCATTTAAACTGTTGATAATCGTTTCATCGTGATATTGGTAAGTCATAGTTTTTTAAATCAACATGCAATTTAAGTTCATGGTGCAATTGATTGCTGTAAGGGTCAAGTAAAATTGATTGAATTTATGGTTTTCACCCTCATCATCAGATGAGTAAATCATAAAGATTTGAGCAAGCAAGCCATGCATTACCAGTGTTATTGCATATTTTCATCATCTGTATAGCGAGAATTATCGAGTGAGTGACAGTCGTCCATTTGAATTAGTAACTAATTACGAGCCTGCAGGAGATCAACCTCAAGCAATTGAGAAACTTGTTAAAGGAGTACAACAAGGTTTTAAGGATCAATTGCTATTAGGGGTAACAGGCTCTGGTAAGACCTATACGATGGCGAATGTGATTATGCAATTACAACGTCCTACTATTGTAATGGCACACAACAAAACCCTTGCGGCCCAACTCTATGGAGAATTTAAAGCATTTTTTCCACATAATGCTGTTGAGTATTTTGTAAGTTATTACGATTACTATCAGCCAGAAGCATACGTACCGTCATCTGATACTTTTATTGAGAAGGATTCTGCTATTAATGATCACATCGATCAGATGCGGTTGTCCGCAACGCGTGCTTTGCTTGAGCGTAAGGATGCCATTATCGTTGCTTCGGTGTCCGCCATTTATGGTTTAGGTGATCCTAACGCATATATGAATATGCTCTTACATATTGTGACAGGTGATCGAGTCAGCCGTGATGAGTTGATTCGTCGATTGGTAGAAATGCAATATACGCGTAATGAACTCGAATTTTTACGAGGTACTTATCGAATTCGTGGAGAAATTCTTGATATTTTCCCCGCAGAGTCAGAACAAAATGCAGTGCGGATTGAGCTATTTGATGATGAAGTGGATTCGATCCGCTGGTTTGATCCTTTGACTGGAAAAATGATTCGTAAAGTCCCACGAATCACGATTTATCCTAAAAGTCACTATGTGACGCCTAAAGATAACTTGCAGCGTGCCATCGAAACGATTCGTGAAGAACTCAAAGAGCGCTTGGCATATTTCAGAGCTGAAGATAAATTGCTTGAAGCTCAACGTATTGAACAGCGTACTCGATATGACCTTGAGATGATGCAACAGCTTGGTTATACCAATGGTATTGAGAATTACTCGAGACATTTATCAGGTCGACCAGCTGGAGAGGCCCCGCCAACGCTTTTCGACTACCTGCCTGAGGATGCATTACTTATTATTGATGAATCGCATGTTACGGTTCCTCAAATTGGTGCGATGTATAAAGGCGATCGATCACGTAAAGAAAATCTAGTGAATTATGGTTTCCGCTTGCCAAGTGCATTGGATAATCGACCAATGAAGTTTGAAGAGTGGGAACGTATTATTCCTACTACAATTTATGTCAGTGCGACGCCTGCCAATTATGAATTAGAAAAATCAGAACAAATTGCTGAGCAGGTGGTGCGTCCAACAGGGTTGATTGACCCCGTCATTGAAATTCGACCAGTATTGACTCAGGTGGACGATGTCCTTTCGGAGATTAATCAACGTAAAGATAAAAATGAACGCGTCTTGGTCACAACGTTAACCAAACGTATGGCTGAAGATTTGACGTCATATTTAAAAGAGTACGGGATCAAAGTGGCTTATCTGCACTCTGATATCGATACTGTCGAACGTGTGAAGATCATTCATGAATTACGAACAGGTGTCTACGATGCATTGATTGGAATTAACTTACTCCGTGAAGGTTTAGACATGCCTGAGGTATCTTTAGTTGCAATTTTAGATGCCGATAAAGAAGGCTTTTTACGCTCAGAACGCTCACTTATCCAAACCATTGGTCGTGCTGCTCGAAATGTTGAAGGAAAGGCTATTTTATATGCAGATCGGATTACGGATTCAATGCAAAAAGCAATTGATGAAACGGAGCGTCGCCGTACCAAACAAATTAATTTTAACTTAGAACATGGCATCACTCCGCGTTCAGCAGTCCGCCAAGTCATCAAAGAAATTGATACTGGTGAAGTGTATGATGATGAGTCAATTGATGAGAGTGTATCGGGACAAGCACGTGCATTAAGTGCGGATGAGCGCTATATTGTTTCTGATCCGAAACTATTGGCAAAACATTTGGCTAAATTAGAGAAGGAAATGCTCAAAGCTTCGAAAGAGCTTCAGTTTGAGCAAGCAGCGCGTTTCCGTGATGAGATCGTGCGTTTAAAAGCACAGTTAATTCAGTGATTTAATTTACAGAAAACATTGTAAAATCATCACATAACGTAACATTAAGCCGAGAAATAACCGTTATTGTTGAAGAGTAAATGAATACTCACAAACAAATTCAATAAATAGGGGTTATTTAGATGATCAAGAGTCTCCCATCTGCTGGTTTCAATGTTAGCAAGATTGTATTGGGTGGTGCGTTATTGGTTGGTTTAGGGGCAGCAACGATGGTTTATGCTCAGGACAAACCACTCAATACCGTTGATAAAGTTGAACTCGATAAATACTTAGGTGTTTGGTATGAAGTAGCACGTAAACCACTTTATTTCCAAAACAAGTGTGATCGTGATGTGACTGCGACATATACATTAAATGAAAATGGTAATGTTAATGTTGATAACCGTTGTTTTACCGCTGACGGTAAAGTTACTCAGTCAGTGGGTGAGGCATTTGTACAAAATCAGCCATTTAATACAAAATTGAAAGTTAGTTTCTTGCCGAGTGCTATTCGATGGTTACCAGTTGGTCGTGGCGACTACTGGGTGCTGAAACTGGATGAGGATTATCAAACTGTACTCGTGGGTGAGCCAAAGCGTAAGTATATGTGGGTACTTTCTCGCACGCATAATCCAGATCAAGCAGTCGTGAATGAGTATCTTGATTATGCTAAATCTGTTGGTTATGACTTAAGCGATGTGATACGTACAAAGCAAACGGGTCAAGCACCTGGTTCAACAAAATAATGTTGAAAATGATGAGAACCACGCTAAGGCGTGGTTTTTTTATGCATCAACATCAATTGCTATGAATTCTAGCTATAATATCGTTTGGTAAAATTTAGGTTCAGATATGTTAAAAGGTATAGCATTGTCAGTTGTGGCATCAGTGACATTTGGGGTGCTATATTTTTATACGTATTTTCTTAGACCACTAGACAGTGAGCAAACCTTTGCTTGGCGAATGTTAGCAACATTACCTTTTTTAACGCTGTTTATGTGGTGGTCGGGTGATCTAAAATATGTTCGAGAAATTTATAATAAAATTTACAAACAACCATCTATTTTAATTTGGCTCTTGATCAGTTCGTTTTTGTGTACAACTCAACTCTGGTTATTTTTGTGGGGGCCAATCAATGGTCGGGGGCTTGAGGTTTCTTTAGGATATTTTTTGTTGCCTCTGGTGATGGTCCTCTTTGGTTGCGTTCTTTACAAAGAAAAACTCTCAAAATGGCAAATTGCAGCAGTGTTTTTTGCAATTCTTGGTGTTAGTCATGAAATCTGGCGCATTGGTACGGTGGCATGGGAAACCATGTATGTTGCTGTGGCTTATCCGATCTACTTTTTTTTAAGAAGAAAATTTGGAACAGATCATTTAGGTGGATTCTGGTGGGATTTATTGCTGGTGATTCCAGTTGCTGTTTTTCTAGCATTTTTTTATTCAAACACATTGCCCCTGATTATTGAGTTTAAATATCTCATTTTAGCTGTACTAGGTCTAGGTTGCTTAAGTGCCTTAGGGCTTGGAAGTTACATCTTGGCGAGCAGATATCTTCCATTTGTGATTTTTGGGTTATTGAGTTATTTAGAGCCAATTTTGTTGGCAGGAGCATCAATAGCAATGGGTGAACGCGTGGAAGCAGGAGAATGGTTGACTTATATTCCAATTTGGTTTGCTGTATTGCTCCTTATTTTGGAAGGTACAATTTATCTCTATCGTCAAAGAAGAACTGAAAAGTTACTTCAATATCAACATAAGAAACTACAATCGCGTCTAGCCAAAAAAGATGAGCACTAAGTTTCATATCATTACATAAGCATGAGTTGTACATAAGAGTTTTTGACTGAATGATAAGAATAATTACTTATTCTTTAAAAATATTTGTGACATAATTAACTAAAACATAAAAATGTGGTAAATTTGTTAAATCAATAATAATTCTAATTTAACAATCATGATTCAGTACCAAACAAGAGCAGCATTATTACAGATGGAGCCTAGTCTGGATTTAAACTGGCAAAGACTCTTAGAGCGTATATTTCAACATTCAGATAGTGACGTTCGCGAAGAAATTGATCGTCAAATTCTCAAACCTAAAGATATATTTTGGAATCGTGTGAATAACACATTCGAATATAAAGTCACGACGTCGCTGGGAATTTTAAAGCATAGTTTTTCTAGTGAAAGAATGCGCTCCATTGCAGCAAAGTTATGTCAATCTATCCAATGGTTGAAGGAGATGACGGATTGCGTACAAGTGGCAGACTATTTAGAAAATGCGCTGTATCAAATTGACCTAATTGCTGTTGAGGACAATTTAAAATTACAACGCGAAAAAATGTTAATGCGTCGGGTTTTTTTGCAAGATGTTGCTAAGTTAATTCGTGAATTAAATCTTGAAACACCAGTTGGAGCTCGTCAGTTAACTTCAGCTCAGATTAAGAGCTTTATGATAGAGGTATTTATTAAGCAACAATTATTGGGGTATTGGTTTAAACCCCTTCTACCTAGAAGCTCATCGATCATGGAGCATCCTTTTTTTGCACAATGGTTGCTGAAAGAACAGTCCATTCGACACTTTGATATTGTTAAAACCTCTGAATTTCTATTCGTCATCGCACCAACCAGTCAGTTTGAACAAAATCCATTTTCGATCCGTCGTTTTTTATTTGAAGATCGAATGGAATACAACCAGCAAATTTATCTCAATGGGTTGGTTTTGGATATGCGCCGTTACAATGAAGAGGGGTATATCAAACAGTTTATGGAACACGTGCAGATGATGGTTACTATTCAGCATCAAGTCCATAAAGATGTCATTCAAATTGTGCAAGAATTTGAAGATGTTGCTGAACAGAAGATATTACCGCTTTTGACACAAAATTTAGGGATGGCTGGAAGTAATAGTGATTTTGTAGCCAAACAGCATTTACGGAAGATTGAGCAAGCATTGACTGTCGAATTGCTACAACCTCTCGTGGTGGCTTTAGAACAGCATTTATCACATATTGAAGAATATGAGCATCTGTTTAAAAGTGTGCATCGCATATTTTCAGATATTCTGGCGAATTATAAAGATTTTAAACAACAGCCTTCATTATTTTTTAATTCCTCAGTCCAATTGTTTGAATACAAGTTGTTAGCCTATTTAAAACTACTTGAAAAGCGTAAAGATGAAATATTTGTACCATTGAATATGTATGAGCGTGGAGTCATGCATGAGCGCTCCAAGAAACCGTTAAATGCATTACAAGAAGATTTAAGCCAACATATTCAAGATTACCGAGAAATGCTGTCTCATACGATGCGTTTGAAACGAGATTATGCTGAAGTTCAAGGCTCATTTTTAAAAAGAATGGTGGCTGGAGAAAAGCTAGAAAAAGAACTTCAACAAACTTCATTGGCCATGGTGAAAATCAAGAAGCAGGCTTATCTAGATATTTTAAGTGTGCCTAAAAACTATCGAAAATATAGTGTATTTATTGAATTTGAAAGTTTTTCAGCTACAAGTGAGTTTGAACGACATTATGCATTCCCTTCGGGGCAAAATGGTTTAACTAAGCTTCCAGTATTGGTCAAACTCCCAGAAAACTTAGAAGATTTTAATTTAGAAGATTTAAATATGATGTTGAGTCAGGATATTTCGGCTTCACCAGTATTTAGTTGAACAGGCTGTAACTCAGTGACGAAATTGGATTTGTAGGCTTAATGATCAGTATTTGATATCTAAATGAAATCATTTACCCAAAAAATTATATTGTAATTCAATTGCTAAAATATATTTTTTACAAAGAGAAAATTGCTTTAGTAAAAAATAAAACGAGTTTTCATTTCAACTCTGAGTTAATTCCTTTACAATTATGGGGTTTTGAAATTTATGCTTAGATTTACAATTAATTAGAGGACGTATCTGTGAGCAAAGACACTATCGTTGCCCTACATGCAGAGCACCAAGGTCGCTGGAAAAACCGTGAAGAACTCGCGGAACGTATGATTGCCCTTGTTGGTCAGTTATACCGTGAAAAAAACATCGTAGCTACAGTATACGGTCGCTCTTTAATTAACCGCTCGGTTATCCAAATTCTTAAAGCTCATCGTCGTACACGTGTTTTAGACGTTGAACTTTCTGCTGTAGATACTTTCCCAATCCTCGAAGCATTGGTTAAAGTACAAAATATCGGCACAGCTGAAATCGATTTAGGCAAACTTGCTGTAGAATTTAAAGCAAAAGGTGGCGATGTAGATGCATTCGTTGCTGACGCTGTTAAATCACTACAAGGCAATGCTGCATCTGTTGAGCATAAAGATGTTGTGCTTTATGGTTTTGGTCGTATTGGTCGTATCCTTGCACGTCTTATGATTGGTCAGTCTGGTCTTGGTCGTGGTCTAAATCTTAAAGCGATTGTTGTTCGTAAATCATCTGATGGTGATTTAGAGAAACGTGCTTCTTTACTTCGTCGTGACTCTATTCATGGTCCATTTGCAGGTACGATTTCTGTAGATGAAGAGAACGAAGCAATTATTGCGAATGGTCAATTCATCAAAGTGATCTATGCATCTAATCCATCAGAAGTGGATTACACTGCATATGGTATTGAAAATGCATTGGTGATTGATAACACTGGTAAATGGCGTGACGCTGAAGGTCTTGCTCAGCACCTTAAATGCCCAGGCGCTGCACGTGTAATCTTAACTGCACCTGGTAAAGGTGATATGAAGAACGTTGTGTTTGGTGTTAACCAAGCTGACATTCTTGATGAAGATACAATCATCTCTGCTGCAAGCTGTACTACAAACGCGATTACACCGACGTTGAAAGTACTTCATGACAAATATACAGTGATTAATGGTCACGTTGAAACAGTTCACTCATTCACGAACGACCAAAACTTGATCGATAACTACCATAAAGCTGACCGTCGTGGCCGTGCTGCAACGTTGAACATGGTGATCACTGAAACGGGTGCTGCTAAAGCAGTTGCTAAAGCACTTCCAGCGCTTAAAGGCAAATTAACTGGTAACTCTGTACGTGTTCCAACACCTAACGTGTCTTTAGCAATCCTTAATCTGACTTTAGATAAAGAAGTTGATCGTGATGAAGTGAACGAATATATTCGTCAAATTTCTATCAACTCTAATCTACAAGGTCAAATTGGTTATACAAACTCTACTGAAGTTGTATCATCTGACTTTATCGGTTCACGCACTGCAGGTGTTTTTGATGCGCAAGCAACAATTACGTCTGGTAACCGTTTAACAGCATATGTATGGTACGACAACGAAGTAGGTTATAGCTGCCAAGTTCTGCGTATCGCTGAACAAATGGGCGGCGTAAGCTATCCAAAAGTTCCTGCTGAAACAAATGCATAATTTGTAAGGCATAAAAAGAGCCTCTTTCGAGGCTCTTTTTTATTTGCCTAAATTTACGTAATAAAGACTTTAGAGCAATATGGTTTCTTCAAAATAAGTGGTTTAATATTGAAAAATTGTGTATTTGTTCACATAAAATATGGATTGTGAGCAGGTGATTAAAAAAATAAGTGTTAAAGGATTATATTTTTGCGCATCAAATATCTTGTCATTGGCTTCGTGCTGATTGCTTTGGCTGCCGCGAGTGGTATAGCAATTGCCTTATGGGTTTTTCAACATTTTAAAATTTACATTCCACTTGAAGATCAAGCCGTGAATATTGATCTTCAGGAGCCATTGCAAGCGAAAGTTCAAATCCATGATGCTTTGGATGTGAATGTGACAGGTCGTGTGAAAACGACCATTCCTATACGTGAAAATCTTTCTATTCCTGTACAACAAACATTGAATCCTATTGTTCATTTCGACAATCAAGTACCAATTAAAACGGTTATTCCAGTCCGTGAAAATTTGATTGTGGATCAAAATTTAGCAGTAGATACTAAAGTTAAGGTTCGCATTTTGGGCAAAGATATTACACTGCCATTGAAAGGGACGATTCCAATTAAACTTGATGTACCTGTTGAAATGGATGTTCCCTTAGATCAAATGGTTCACTTGAAATTTCAAGCACCTGTTCAAGCGGATTTAAAAGAGAATCTACGCATCCCATTAAATAAGGATTTAGATGTGGATATACCAGTACAAGGTCATTTGAATGCACCAATTAAAACTGCGTTAGAGGCTTCAGTCAACGTACAAAATACTTTGCCAATTAAAATACAAAAAGGTGAGTTGGTTATCCCACTCAATACCTTAACATTACAAAAAAATCAAAAAGTGGAAGCAGCATCACCCATTAAAGTTCAGAAGGATGATCAATCTGCTGAATCGGTGAAAGCCCAGTGAGCTCGAGAAGCATGAGTGCTAAAAAAATCGTGGGATATGGTTCGCTCTTGTTTATTATCGTGGCAAGCATTGTCGCCGTAGGTTTTTGGCTATATCTCAATATTCAAGCATCCATTCAAGTCACTGCGAAGAATGCAAGTGTACAATTATCAGAATCATTGCCGACAAAAATTGATGTTGGGAATTATCTTGAGGTACAAGCGATTGGCGCGCTAAATACACAAATTAAAGTGCAGGAAAATATTGATTTAGATTTGCAGGGTAAATACAAAACCAATCTCAAGTTTAAAGTCGAAGTCCCTGTTTCTGTGAGTGTGGATTATCAAACGAAAGTAAAAATCGATCAAACGATTCCAATTAGTGCAACAACAGATTTGGTTTATAAAACACGATTTTTACCTAAATTTCCGTTAAATTTAGATTTGCCTATTCAGCTTGAAGTTCCATTTCATTTGAAGCGTACTTATCAGGTTCCGATTACGATTGATTTTGATGGTCTTGTCTATTTAGATTTGCATGAGCAGCTTGATGTGGATATTGATCATGTTTTCAAACCTGTATTGCATTTAAATGATCCAATTTTGATGAAGGATGTATCTAGTTTTAGAGCAACAATGTACAACTTGGAGCGTGAGACAAAAGCAAATTTAGATATGAACTTGGATTTACCTCTGCGCAATATTAAAAAGTAAAAACTCCCCTTTAAGGGGAGTCTATTCTCTAAGCATTCAGGGCTTGCTGAATGCTTTCACGAATCGATGTGGTTTTTCGACCAATTAAATGTTCAAGATCTTTGCTTACACTGTACATCGCACCATGGGCGGTGTGAAGATCTGCATCTACAATGACGTCAATGAGACCTAGTGGTAAACCAGCTTGAATTAATCCTTGACGATAATCTTCTGGAGATAAGTTTTGATATTTCACAGGCTGTTGTGAAAACTGAGAAAGTAGGGTTGCAAAATTATTTAAGCTAAAGCTTTCGCTACCAGCAAGCTCGTAAATTTTGTTCAAATGTTGAGCTGATTCATCATTTAATATTTGAGCTGCAGCAGTGGCATAATCCAAACGAGAAGCTGAACTAATTAAACCATCTTGAGCAGCTCCGTATACGATGCCTGTTTCGATTTGATGGGTGAGGGCAGATAAATAGTTTTCGCTATACCAATTATTTCTTAAAAAGGTGTAGGTAATAGAACTTTCTCGTATTAGTTTTTCTGTTTCTCGATGTTCATTGGCTAAGCCAAGCGGAGAGTGATCTGCATTCAGTAAGCTGGTATAGATCAAGTGAGGAACTCTAGCTTGAATCGCAGCATCAATAACAGCCTTGTGTTGTGGAGTGCGACGACCAATTTCATTGGCAGAAATGAGCAGGAGTTTATCAACATCCTGAAGGGAATTTGCGAGATCATCTGGCTGATCATAATCAAATTTGCGTACTTGAATATCTTCAGAAAATAAAATTTTAGCTTTTTCTGGGTTGCGAACCAAAGCAATAATTTCATGCTTGCTATGAAGTTTTTTAAGTTCTTGAACAACTAAACGACCTAATTCACCAGTTGCACCTGTAATCGCAATTTTCATTTTAATTTCCTCTCATTGTGGCTAAAAAATAAACTTGATGAAGGCATATTAATCTGTTAACTTACTTAATGAAAGTACGTACCTAAAAGTAAGTTATTAACTGTTAAGAGAAAAATGATGAATACATATGCGCATAGTGATTTATTAGGTCAAGTTTTATCCAGTGAATGTCCTTCTCGTGAAATTTTGGAGCATCTCACCAGTAAATGGTCAGTTCTCGTCCTAAGTTGCTTGAGTGATGGTGTGCATCGTTTTAGTGAGCTAAAACAAAGAATTGAGGGGGTGAGCGAAAAAATGTTGGCTCAGACACTAAAAACCTTAGAAAAAGATGGTTTTATTTTGCGCACTGTCTATCCAGTAGTTCCTCCAAAGGTGGAGTATCAACTCACTGTATTGGGTTCAAATGCAGCGATGAAATTAAATGAGTTGATCCATTGGATTGAGCGAAATTTACCCGAGATTTTGGAAAGTAAGGCAATTATTACGCGATAGTTATATTTCATCATTTCGTTATCGCTCAGTTTAAAGTGTGTACTGAGCGAGATGTTTATATGGTTTTCATGATCTTAAAATCATAACGATCAATACATAAAATTAAAATTGAGAAAAACAATCCCAAAGCAACGCAACCAATCCATGCATAATGTTCCCAAGCATAGACAGCACCTAAAGAACCTAATGCAGCGCCTGAAAAGTAAATGGTCATATATACAGCATTAATTCGTGAGCGTGCTTGACCATCAATACGATAGACTAGATTTTGATTCAAAACATGAAATGCCGTGAGACCAAAATAGCTCATCAATACGCCAAGTGCATAAATGAAGATGTTCTGTTGCGCGAAATATAATGGAATACAAGAGAACAGCATCAAGGTGATACATAATTTAGCGACAAATTCTTCTTTCCCTTTGCCAACCGTTTTACCAGACCAACTCGAGGAATAAATTCCGATAATACCTAACAGACCAAATAGACCAATTTGAAAATCAGTAAATTGATATGGGGCACTCCCTAAAACAAAAGTCATCGATGTAAACACCATTGAGAGAATGCCAAATCCTAGGGCACCCGCGCAGGCACGGCGTATGAGATGCGGATTATGCTTTGCGATGCTCCAAAGTGATTTGTAAATATCGGTGACTTGTAAATGCGAAGCAGGTTGAGTGTTGGGGAGTTTTTTCCACATTAAACATGCAAAACATAAAGTCAAAATACCACTAATGAAATAAACGCCTTCCCAAGACCAATAAGTTGAAACAAAGCCGGCAAATGTCCTAGATAAAATAATCCCCATGACCAATCCGCTCATGAGTTTACCTACAACTGCCGAGCTTAATTCCGGTGGGCTAATGGAAGAAGCAAATGGAATTAATACTTGTGCTGATATGGCTCCAAATGTTGCACAAAGGGTAAAGATATATAAAGTGCTAATATCTGAGCTGAAAGACAAAAGGATCTGCGAAATTGCCGCAAATATCATTAAACTCACAATGAGTTTTCGTTTATTAAAAAAATCTCCAAGGGGTACCAAAAGCATGAGTCCGAGCATATAACCCACTTGAGCGATAACCACGGTAAATCCAGCTTGGCTGGTCGAAATTTCTAAACTTCTTTCGATTGAATAAATCAGTGGTTGATTGAAATAGGCTGAACCTGCACAGACACCACAGGCCAAAGCCATAATAAGCACGAATTGTGAGGATAAAGGGGTAGCAGAGCGATCCATATCAAAATCTTAGAGTGCAATTTAATGCACTATAGGCATTATTTTGTGGTTTCAGAAATAAATAAAACCAATGATGTCATTTGATAAAACAATGAGTAATGAATAAATCAAATTTAATGCAGTGATACACCAAAATATTAAAGACTCAATTTATGAAAAAAGTCGCTAACTTATTCTCAACCTGCATAAATATAGTCGAGAAATACTTTAAAATATGGCAGAATAGGCGGTTTTAAAGTTTTTAGAGGATTGGCATTATGCGCTTTGTTGATGAAGCAGTCATTACCGTAGAGGCTGGCGACGGTGGCAATGGCGTAGCCAGTTTTCGCCGTGAAAAATTCGTACCATTTGGTGGTCCAGATGGTGGTGATGGTGGTCGTGGTGGCAGCGTATATATTCAAGCTGATGACAACACCAGTACGCTTGTAGATTATCGTTATACCCGTAGATTTCGTGCTGAACGTGGTAAAAATGGTGCTGGCGCAAACTGTGCAGGTCGCGGTGGTGAATCCGTAACACTATATGTTCCAGTAGGAACAACAATTGTAGATACTGAGTCTGGCGACATCATTGGTGATTTAATTGAAAATGGTCAACGTGTTCTTGTTGCTCAAGGTGGTGACGGTGGTTTAGGTAACACTCACTTTAAGTCATCAACGAACCGTTCTCCACGTAAATGTACACATGGTAACAAAGGTGAGTTCCGCGAAATTCGCCTAGAGCTGAAAGTTTTGGCAGATGTTGGCTTATTAGGTATGCCAAATGCGGGCAAATCAACATTTATTCGTGCTGTCTCTGCAGCAAAACCAAAAGTAGCAGATTACCCATTTACAACTATGATACCTAATCTTGGTGTTGTAGATGCAGATCGTCACCGTTCATTTGTAATGGCTGATATTCCAGGTTTGATCGAAGGTGCTGCAGAAGGTGCAGGTCTTGGTATTCGCTTCTTAAAACATTTGGCGCGTACTCGTATTCTTCTACATATCGTGGATGTACAGCCAATTGATGGATCAGATCCAGCTTATAATGCTAAGGCAATTTTAAATGAACTTTTAAAGTTCTCTCCAACATTGTCAAAACTCCCAGTGGTGTTGGTTTTAAATAAAGTAGATCAGTTGCCTGAAGACTCAAGAGATGAGTGGTGCAATCACATCCTTGAAGAGTTGAAATGGGAGGGTCCAGTATTTAAGACTTCAGGCTTGATGTCTGAGGGAACCAAAGAAGTCGTTTATTATTTAATGGATCAAATTGAACAACAGCGCGAACGCGAAGTTGAAGATCCAGAGTATGCAGCAGAAATGCAAGCATTCCGTGATCAGCTAGAAGCTGAAACACGTGAACAAACCATTGCCGCTAAAGAGGCTTATCGTGAAATGCGTCGTAAACAACGTCTTGCGAGTCAAGAGGATGACGATTTTGACGATGATGAAGATGATGGCGAAATGGAAGTGTACTACGTACGTTAATCTCTTTATATAAGAGACAGAGGACAAGATGATAGAAGTGGTAGATGGGCAACGTCAGCTCAAGGGTTGCAAAAGAATCGTTGTTAAAATCGGATCATCTTTACTCACAGCAAACGGAAAAGGTTTAGATATAGATGCAATCTCGCATTGGGCGGGGCAAATTGCAGATCTACACAATGCAGGGCATGAGATTATTCTTGTGTCTTCCGGTGCTGTGGCTGAAGGTATGGTTCGAATGAAACTTGAGAATCGACCCACGGATCTACCCAGTCTTCAAGCTTGTGCTGCCATTGGTCAAATGGGGCTGATACAAACTTGGTCAAGTGTATTGTTGAATCACAATATTCAATCTGCCCAAGTTTTATTGACTCATGATGACTTGGCTGACCGTCGACGTTATTTAAATTCTTGTGATGCTTTACAGCATTTAATCGATTGGAAAGTGATTCCAGTGATTAATGAAAATGACACTGTATCCACTGATGAGATTCGATTCGGAGACAATGATACTTTAGCTGCAATGGTTGCAGGCCAAGTTCATGCTGACTTGCTGATTATATTGACAGATCAAGAGGGGATGTTTGATTCAGACCCGCGTTCAAATCCTAATGCGAAGTTGTTCCATACAGTTCGTGCATTAGATGAAAGTTTGTTTGATATGGCAGGTGGTGGTGGTAAGTTTGGTCGAGGTGGAATGCTGACCAAAGTGCGTGCTGCACGTTTAGCCGCGAAATCAGGATGTCCTACACTGATTGCCAGTGGAGACAGTAATCATGTGTTAACTCGATTAATGTCGGGTGAGATGCTGGGTACGTTGTTTATCACTGATAATGATCGAATAACTGCTCACCAACAATGGTTAGCTGCGCATTTGCAAACTGCAGGGCGATTGGTGATTGATGATGGTGCTGTGAAAGCAATCAAAGAAAATCATCGGAGTTTATTGCCTGTAGGTGTGAAAGCAGTTGAAGGGCATTTCGAGCGTGGTGATGTGGTGGAGTGTGTGGATCAGCAACGGCATCGCGTCGCAGTTGGTCGTGTCAACTTTAGTTCACGTAGCGCTGAAATTGTCAAAGGCTTACCCTCGGATAAGGTACACCAAGTTCTAGGTGAAGCACGTTCATTAGAAATGATCCATCGCAATCATATGGCGATCTATTAATTTCTTATTAAAAAAAAGCTCGCTTAGGCGAGCTTTTTTTGTGGGTCAAGATCGGGTAATTGATGAGATGATCCGACCATATAAGGATAATCAGCCATATCTAACATCGCTTGATCCTCATAAGAATTTCCATAAGCATAAATTGATTGAAATTGGTCTACATCATATTGCTTGAGTATGCGCTGTCTTTTTTCTTCGCCACTACAATCAGGAGAAGAATAATGACCCGTATAAAACTGATTGAGCACTTCAGTTTCAGTACAAATCAAATCTACATTTAAAATCTGAGAAATGGGTTTTAAATAAATATCAATGGATGCAGAGACAATCGCAATGCGGTCACCACGGAGTTGATGCTTGATTAATTGTTCATAAATGGGTGAGTTTAAGTGTTGTTGTAATGAATGGGCGTATTCAAGTGCAATCGGATCTGCATCAGACCTAGAAAATCCAGTAAACATTGCCTTGAATAGCTTAGGGCGCATTGCGTGCGCGGGGTAAATATTTAAAAAATAGGCTTGAATCCAAGGCAAGGTTTTTAGTCCTTGCTTAACAATATGTCGTTTTGATAAGGCGTAAAAGATAAAGCTAGTAAAACTATCTTTATCACATAATGTTCCATCAAAATCAAATAATGCTAGGTTTTGATTCTTTTTGCTTTCTGCATACATGTTTGATATCGACCGTTAACTCGCGTAGCAAACCAGTTGGTATTGTAGTCGCGACTAAGCTTAGGACCTGAAATAACCACTTCAGGCATAATGGCATAAAATTTTTCTTTTCCAATTTTCTTTTCGTAAAGCTCAGTCACAGCTTTATAAGTTTGCGTATCTTCAAACTTTTTCTCTTTTTCTTTCTTTAAATCAGCTCGAATTTGACGAGGTGTAATAAATACATTATTTGCGGCAAATACATTGATAAGTTCTTGTTCAGATTGACTCTTTTCAGCTTTTGGATTGCCATTTTTATTGTACAGTAATAAGTCGCCATCAAGCGTTAACTCTGCTGCTGTTAATTCATTGAGCATGCTTTGGAAAGCGGCGTTACGACTTGAATACATGCCTGAATTGTAGTCTGCAAAGCGATATATGGGTTGATCATAATCTGCTGGATACATCATCAGGCGGTGAATACCATAATAGAGTCCGCCATATTGACTATAAAGGTCTGATCTTAGATCAGCGATACTTCCACCTTGGCGCTTATGATCTTTTGCATAGCTAATATGAACTTGCATAGAGCCTAAAGTGGTAATGGGATTTAGTTTTTCACCAATATCTTGACCAACGAGTTTAGCTGCACCAGTAAGTGCACTGACATGGTAGTGTTTTGCCATGTGAGCAAAAATCTCACGATACAATTCATCTAATTCTCGTTCGGTAGACACTTTCCGCATTTGTTTCAGATAGTTGTCTTCAGGGGTTGGCTGATTTTTTAAGACCTCTTGGAAATAGCCCGCAACTGTGCCTCCGATACTATCCCCTAATTTATCTTTAAATTTTTCATCTAAACGATCATCAATTTCTTTAACTGCTTTGGCACCTAGTCCGGGTACATGGGGATCTGCAACAAAATTAGATTCTTGATCGACTACAGCAATAATGGTACACACATTTTCTTTCGTTTGAGGTATACCAAGTTGCTCGGTTATTTTATAAATATCCTCGGCCCATGAACCACGATTATTAACGCGGCCAGGAATGAGTTTTGAGATTTGTTCTGCATCAATCGTTTTGTCTTGTGTGTTCCACCACGATGAGTCACCACAAGCACTCATGAATAAACTTAATGTAGCAACACTACAGGCTTTAAAAATTACATTAGAGCGAAAGCTATTTTTCATAAATGCAAAGTATCAGCGATAAAGATTCTAGCGAAGTATACTATTTCATTCACGATTTGTGAGAACTTATATGTATACAAGATGATGGCAGCATGCTTCAAATCAAAATCTAAGTTTTGAGCTTAAGTTCATCCATTAACATTCAAGCAAAATGAGATAAAACATATTTTTAGTTTCAAACGTTATATAATTTAATGCTTGTATCCAATTTCAATCTCTCAATGAGTGCAGATTTAAAAAGTTAAGCATTCTGAAACTGTTTCATCATCATTGGTATTATTCATGTCTCAACATCCTGTGATCCGTGATTTATTTGATCGCGAAAAAACAACTCCTGTTTTTGTAGCACCCATGGCAGGTGTAACGGATCGACCATTTAGAACCTTGTGTAAATATTTTGGTGCAGGACATGCAGTTAGTGAAATGATGACTTCTGACAAAACGCTGCGTATGAGCAAGAAAAGTCTCTACCGAGCCAACTTTGATGGGGAAATTGCTCCAATTTCAGCACAAATAGCAGGATCAGACCCACGGGATTTAGCTGAAGCTGCACGATATCAAGTGTCAAATGGTGCTCAAATCGTTGACATCAATATGGGCTGTCCAGCGAAAAAGGTGTGCAATAAATTAGCAGGTTCTGCACTACTACAGGATGAAGACTTGGTAGCCAGAATTTTAGATGCGGTGGTCGAGGCAGTAGATGTCCCTGTAACACTTAAAACGCGCTTAGGATTTTTAAACGGACATGAAAATATTATGCGTGTGTCGAAGCGCGCAGAACAAGCGGGTATTGCAGCTCTAGCATTGCATGGTCGTACACGGGAAGATATGTATTTAAATACTGCACGTTATGATCTAATTAAAGAAGTGAAGCAAAATATCTCTATTCCAGTCATTGCAAATGGAGATATTGATAGCCCAGAAAAAGCCAAGTATGTATTAGATCATACTGGTGCTGATGCCGTGATGATTGGCCGAGCTGCACAAGGTCGTCCATGGATTTTTAGAGAAATTGCTCATTATTTAAAAACGGGACAGCCACTTGCAGCCCCATCGATTGCTGAAGTAAAAGAAGTTCTATTGGGTCATTTGAATGAGCTATATGAATTTTACGGTGAGTATTCAGGCTGTCGTATTGCACGTAAACATATCGCGTGGTACACCAAAGGTCTCCACTCAAGTAATGAATTTCGTCAGAATATGTACAAAGTAGAAAGTACAGCGGAACAAGCCAAGGTCGTAGCCAATTATTTCGATTTACTTTTGTCAGAAGGGCAAATTATGAGTGATGTTCAAGTGGAATCTGTGGATTTATTAAAATCAGGTTGAGTTTCTATATGTCAGCACTCAACTCAGATAAGTTATTCATACATTCTACTGTTGAGATTCAAGAGGTTGTAAATTTATTTCAGAATCCGATTTTTTCTCTTCAGAAGAATGTAATTGATCTTGATTTAAATTCTGAGTATCTAGCTGCTCAATATTATGTTGAGTGGACTGATCATTATCTTGAGCATGTGAATAGGTGTCTATTCCGAATCCAATCGCCACAAGTGCTAATAATACAAAACCCATACTTTTCGCTACATAATTTAACAATTCATTGTAAATTAAAAAACTACAGCTCGATATGGGTTTTATCGATTATTTAAGCATCATATTGATCAATTTCTAATATGATTTGATTGATTAAATCAGGCGCTTCTAAAGCTCTGATTTGATTTACATTACTTCCTGCCCAGAATGCACCGAAGCTTTCATCATTATTGGTTAATGCTGTTGCATTAAGTTGTTTACCTAAATCATATGCATAAGGGTAGGGAGCAACTAACTCACGCTGAGGTAAATCTACGAGAGTTGACCAACTGTTGATTATCCCTCTCGCTGGTCGCCCAGAGATGCTTGAAGTGATTTGAGTTAAAGGCTTGCTTAATAATGCATTACGATAAGCAGCATTAGCAGCTGAACTCTTGCATTGTACAAATGCAGTACCGAGTTGTACGGCTGAAGCTCCGAGATTCATCATATATTTAGCTTGAAATCCATTCATGATTCCACCAGCTGCTACGACAGGTATCTTGCAGGTAGGAACAAGTAATTTTATTAAATCTGCTGTTTTGATTGCACTGTCAAAATGCTCATTAAAAATACCACGGTGTCCTCCCGCTTCAATACCTTGTGCAATGATGATATCAATCCCAGCGTCTTCAATTGCTCTAGCTTCCGCTAAGTTCGTTGCTGATACCATCGTAATAATACCAACCTCTTTGAGGGCAGCTATTTGATGTGCATGAGGTATCCCAAAGTGAAAACTCACCGCCTTAGGTCGAGTTTCCAAGACTAAATCTAAAAAATCATCAGTATCTAAAAAACTGGGGTAAATACATTTTAATTCTTTGGGTGGTTCAGTATTAAAGTTATCAAAGTGGGGTTTTAGATAATTTATCCAATTTAGATTCCGTTCAGAATCAAGTTCAGTTGGTTTGTGGCAAAAGAAATTCACCTGAAAGGGTAAATCTGTTAATTTTTGAGTTGCAACTATTTGTTGTCGAGCATTTTGGATACTGGCAGCACCTAAACCAAGAGACCCCAATCCACCTTGATTGGATACTTCAGCTGCCAGTTCTGGTGTGGATACCCCAGCCATTGGCGCTAAAAAAATGGGGTGCTGAATGGATAATTGTTCGAGTAAAGACATAATCAAGCTCCATGATTCAATTTCACTTTGCACAATCATGGTCAGAGAATCAAATTATATTCATTATTTAGTGCGAAAATGCAAAGCGTCAAACTGTGTCGCATGAGTGATCACTGACATTTGGTAGAATAAATAAACAATTATAATATTCGAAATCTCATTGCTTCCCCATACATATATGTCTGATCGTATCCGTGAAAAATTACAGATTTTAGCTGATGCTGCCAAATATGATGTGTCTTGTTCCTCAAGTGGTAGTAACCGCAAGAACAAAGATAAAGGTCTTGGTAATACAGGTTCCGGAATTTGCCATAGTTATACCGAAGATGGTCGCTGTGTTTCATTATTAAAAATTTTATTCTCAAATGTCTGTATTTATGATTGTGCGTATTGTGTCTCTCGCCGTTCAAATGACGTAAAGCGAGCAGCATTTACCGTCCAAGAAGTGGTAGATCTGACCATTAATTTTTATCGTCGAAACTATATAGAAGGGTTATTTTTAAGTTCAGGAATTTTTAAATCCGCGGATTACACCATGGAGAGAATGCTTCAAGTCGTAAAAAAATTAAGACTGGAAGAAAATTTTAATGGGTACATTCATCTCAAAACTATTCCGGGTGCTTCGCAAGAAATTATTCATGAGGCTGGACTGTATGTCGATCGGATGAGCATTAACTTAGAAATGCCGACAGAAGAAGGCTTGGTGAAATTTGCACCTGAAAAGTCGCATGCAGAAGTGCAGAAAGATTTAGGTATTGTGAGAGACCGTTTGATTGAATTGAAAGATGAGAGAAAACTAATCAAGTCGGTTCCTAAATTTGTGCCTGCAGGTCAGACAACTCAAATGGTGGTCGGTGCGCATCACGAAACAGATCGTGATGTAATCTTGATGGCTGACAAGCACTATAAAGATTTTAAATTAAAAAGGGTGTATTACTCAGGATATATACCTATCAATCCAGAAGAGTCTGCTTTACCTGTTGTAGGTTCTGCACCGCCGTTATTGCGAGAAAATCGCTTATATCAATCAGATTGGTTAATGCGTTTTTATGGATTTGAAGCCAACGAAATTGTGGATGAAGCACATCCCAATTTAGATTTAGAGGTTGATCCTAAATTAAGTTGGGCTTTAAGACATCCAGAGCAGTTTCCAGTGGATATTAATACTGCTGAATATAAAATGATTTTGCGTGTTCCTGGCATTGGTGTGAGATCTGCTAAGAAAATTGTACAGGCTCGCCGTTTTGGAAAAATTCATATCGATCAGTTAAAGCGCTTAGGCGTTGCTTATAATCGTGCTCAACATTTTATTCGATGTGCTGATACACCTAAGTTTAAAAGAGAACAGCACGCTCATCAGATCCGCCAGCAGATTTTACAAAGTGGGCAATCAAAATATGTGAAACAACTGTCACCTCAACTAGGATTTGGGTTTTAAATGGCTGTGTATGTTTTTGATGGTACCATGACTGGGTTGCTGTGCTGTGTTTTTAGAGCTTTTCAATTCAAAGAGTTCGACGTAAAAGTTCAAACTGAAGGAAACGCTCACCAGAATTTGTTTGATGAGTCAGTCCGAGTTTACAGTGAAGAAAAGCAAGCTGAACGAGTCTGGCAAGGTTTAAAATCTAAAATTTCTGCTTCAAGTTTACGTAATTGGTATTTTACTTTTTTGTCTGAGCAGGAAGTGGCATACCAACATCTATTTGATTATTCCATTTATATCTTTAAGCACCAATATGCCGTTGAAAAAAATTTCGGTCATCGTGATGTTTTAGCGCTTGCACAATGGGCTAAACAAGTTGGTCGTGAAAAGCACCGAATGGAGGCATTTGTTCGCTTTAAAAAGTGTAGGGATGGTTTGTTTTTATCATTAGTAAGACCAGATTTTAATGTTCTGCCTTTAATCTCTAAGCATTTCAAAGCACGTTATCAAGACCAGCGTTGGTTAATTTATGATGAAAAGCGACGCTACGGAATTTACTATGATTTGAAGCAAGTCCATCAAGTTAATTTGAATGCAGCCGAAATTGATCAAAATATCCATATAGGTTCTAGTCAATCATTCATGATTGAACTCGATGATCAAGAAGAGCTATATGATCAACTTTGGAAGGATTATTTTAAGAGTGTAAATATAGTGGCACGTGATAATCCTAAGTTGCATGTTCAATACGTACCTAAAAGGTATTGGAGATATATGAATGAAAAGCAGGTTTAGTATGATTTTTTAAAAATAAGTTATTGAATTTATTTGATAAAATATAATAAAAACAATTTTGTAAGAGTGTTTTAAATTTATACTACTAAAATTATTAATATTTTTTTATTATATTTCTTTAGGGGTTATTTACATAAGTTATTGAATTATATATTTATATATATTGTTCTTAGATTGCATTGAAATTTAATTATACTTTATAGGTATATATTGGGTCATAAAATAAAATTATTTGTATTTTTAATATTCAAAATTAACTTATGAATTTTTAATTTTCATTTTTTTTCTAAAAATATCAAAACTTAATTTTATATGAGTTAATTTTTATGACGATTCATATTTAGTCATCTCAGCCCAATTGGACTCTATAAATCTTTTTTTCTTAGACTAATAGTTAAGCCCGACTTTTTCATTCAAAAAGTGAATGTCACTAGAATTTCGACCTTTGAAATTATTTAACGCGCAATTCATTTTTGAGTGTGAAATTTATTGCATTTAACAATGGATTCACTTTTTTGAATTAGAAGGGTCTTCCATGGATATTCACGTTGATGAGCAATCTCAACCACCTAAGAAGCAAAAGTTTTATCAAATTTTATATGTTCAAGTCATCTTTGCAATTATTGCGGGTGTCACACTTGGACATTTTATGCCGGAGTTGGGGGCAAGTTTAAAACCTCTTGGCGATGCTTTTATTAAAATCGTCAAAATGATCATTGCACCCGTTATTTTCTTGACTGTGGTCACGGGTATTGCTGGTATGACGAATATGGGCGCAGTGGGGCGAGTGACGGGTAAAGCAATGGCTTACTTTTTAACTTTCTCTACGCTTGCGCTGATTGTGGGCATGATTGTTGCTAATCTTATTCAGCCGGGTAAAGGTCTTAATATCGATCCTGCTGCTTTAGAAGGTGACAAAGTTTCAACTTATGTTGAAAAAGCTCAGGATGCCTCTATTGTTGACTTCTTCATGAATATCATACCAAAGACTTTAATCAGTCCTTTGGCGGGTGGTGATATTCTTCAGGTTTTATTTGTTGCTGTTCTATTTGGTTTAGCGCTTGCAGCGGTGGGTGAAAAAGGGAAACCAGTTACAGACTTCTTAACGACACTGACCGCTCCGGTATTTTACCTTGTCGGTATGTTGATGAAACTAGCTCCAATTGGTGCATTTGGTGCGATGGCGTATACGATTGGTGCTTTCGGTATTTCGAGTATTGGAAATTTACTATTATTAATCGTAACGTTCTATATTACTTCACTTTTATTTGTTCTGCTTATTCTGGGAGCAGTTGCACGATACAATGGATTTTCTATCATTGATCTCATCCGCTATATCAAAGATGAATTATGGTTAGTATTAGGCACGAGCTCTTCTGAAGCTGCACTGCCAACGCTGATGAATAAAATGGAAAAAGCGGGTTGTGAAAAGTCGGTCGTTGGTTTGGTCATTCCAACTGGATATTCATTTAATTTAGATGGTACAAATATCTATATGACGATGGCTGCTCTTTTTATTGCTCAAGCCTGTAATATCGATTTGACCATTTGGGAACAGATCACAATTTTGTTGGTTGCGATGATTAGTTCAAAAGGGGCTGCAGGTGTAACGGGGGCGGGCTTTATTACTCTGGCAGCTACATTATCCGTTGTTCCAGCATTACCTGTTGCAGGGATGGCACTTATTTTAGGTATCGATCGTTTTATGTCTGAATGCCGCGCATTAACTAACCTTGTTGGCAATGCTTGTGCAGCAATCGTTGTAGCACGTTGGGATAATGCATTAGATAAAGAACAATTAGATGCAACTTTGAAAAAGAAAGTAGAGGCTTGACTTCACTTTTAATATCTAAATCTTAAGCCCATCTTCGGATGGGTTTTTATATAGATGATGCAGCATTTAACAAACTCAAAGTAAGCACATTAAGACTTATTATAAGAACAAACTTTGGTGACTTAGCTGATTTCAATCGGCTGAAATTTAATACTCCTTTCTTTTTCTTTTTCTTTTTCTATTAAGTGGTTGTAATTGCACTATAGAAAGATAAAAACGCCCAATTGAAATTAGGCGTTCTCAAATATCGATATTTGCTGATTAGCAACCTGTAATTTTTTCAGGCTGAGGCTTTTCATTCGGGAAAAATAGTGGACGAAGTTTCACACCTATACCATTACCAATAAAAGCGAAAATCAGCCATAACCACCCATGTAGACTGCCTGATGCAATGCCGCTGAAATAAGCACCGATGTTACAACCGTATGCTAATCGAGCGCCATAACCCAACATGATCCCCCCAATGACAGCTGCTAGAATTGAGCGTTTAGGGATATTGAGACTCGGTGCAAATTTTCCAGCGAGACCTGCTGCAAGTAAAGCGCCGAGCATGATGCCAAAATTCATCATAGAGGTGATATCAAACCACAACGAATTTGCTAAAGCTTTAGCATTTCCAGGTTGTTGCCAATAGTCCCAAGCTGTTACATCAATTCCGACTAATGTTGCACCTTTCGCTGCCCATACTGCGAGTGCAGATGTGACACCCCATGGGCGACCAGCCAATGCAAGCGTGGTGAAATTAAGCAGGGTGAGAATAATACCACCCCAAATTAAAGGCCATGGTCCCTTTAAGAAACGTTTCCAGCCTTGATGTGCTGCAACAGGTTCTTGTTCAAGCTGACCGTGGCGTTTTTTCTCGAAGTAGACTGTTGCTAATGCGATCAAACCAAATAGCACGAAATTGAGTATTAGCGCTGGAATAACACCAAAGCTTTGTACTACTGAAATAGGGGCTAAGTGTGGCAGTGCAAACCACCATTCAATATGTGAAGTAGCGATCAGTGAGCCTAAACAGAAAAAGAATAGAGTGATCAGCATACGTGAGCTACCACCACCGACTGTATAGAGTGTCCCAGATGCGCAACCACCACCCAGTTGCATGCCAATTCCGAAAATAAATGCACCAATCATCACGGACATCGATACGGGATTGACGTTGCCTTTAACGGGTTGACCAAATAATTCACCTGCACCTAAAGCTGGGAAGAAGAGCAGCACTGCCAGTGCGAGCATAATCATTTGTGCACGTAAACCACGACCTTTGCGTTCTTTAATAAAAACGCGCCAGCTCGATGTAAAACCAAATGATGCATGGTAGAGCGTCATACCAAGCGCACCACCAATAAGAAATAACAGGGCTTGATTAATTCCCACAATTTGATAAGCACCAAGGGTGCCTACAATCAATAAAACAATAGCGATCCAGACCGATGAGTGTGATCGGTCAGATTGAGCTGCAATAATGGACATGAAGATAAGAAAAGCTGATAAAACACATCAGTATTTTAATTGATTGATTGTGGGTTGATAGTCCTACACTGCATTTATGCATTAAATGCTGCTGAGTAATATTGATTTTATATATTTGTAATTCTTATATGTTAGCCGACATGTACATTAAACAGTGAGCCAATCCAACTTGAAAATGCCATCGCTGCGATTCCCCAAAGCGTAATTCGCAATGCAGATTTTACTTTAGACGTTCCAGCAAAATATCCGGATAAAGCCCCTAGAATAAATAACGCTAAAATGCAAAAAAAGGCAACACTGTATTCTAAATATGCAGGAGGACTAATCAGTATAGCAATCATCGGACAAGCTGCACCTATTGAAAAGGCGGTGGCAGAAGACCAAGCGGCTTGAAAAGGTTGAGCTGTTGTATTTTCATGGATACCAATTTCATCACGTGCATGTGCAGCTAACGCATCATGCTCGCTCAGTTGTATAGCAACTTGATGAGCAAGTTCGGGTGATAGTCCTCTTTGTATATAAATATGCGTTAATTCTTTCAGTTCGATTTGTGGATTGCGTGCTAACTCACTTGCTTCAAACTTTAGATCAGCTTCTTCGATATCAGACTGAGATTTTACTGAAATATATTCACCAGCTGCCATGGACGTTGCGCCTGCAATCAAACCAGCAATACAAGTGATTAAAAGGGTATGTTGATTCGCGCCACTTGCTGCCATCCCCATGATTAAACTAGTGACTGAAATTATACCGTCGTTGGCACCAAGAACAGCAGCTCTTAACCAACCTGTGCGATGTATATAATGTGGTTCTGTATGGTGCGAATAGCTCATAGGATTTTGTCTTATTATCTGAAAATGTTATTCAAAAATGAGTTGTTATTCATACAGTATAGGCTTGATTCGTATTTTGGGGCTGTATAATTGCTCTGTTAGAGAAAAAATTAAAGCCTCTAAAGAGGCTTTAATTGGTAAAAATCAAATTATTGTTGAGCTTTTTCTTTTACATTCGCTGCACCTTCTTCTACAGCTGCCGCAGCATTAGCAGTTGCTTCTTTAGCCGCTTCTGAAGCGTTGTGCGCAGCGTTTTCAGCATGTGCAGCAGCATTATCTGCAGCTTGTGCTGTCGCATCAGCAGCATTGTCGACTGCAGTTGCAGTTGATTGAGCTGCATCTTCAGTCGCATTTTGAATATCTGCACCTGCTTGTTCAGCAGCATTTTCTAAATGTTCACCAGTTGTCGCGCCAGTTTCAGGAGCTTTATCCTTATTACACCCAACCAAAGCAACTGTAGCAGCAAGACCTAAAGCAACAAGAATCTTATTCATTTTATCTTCCTTTTTTAATTCAATGATTATCCAAGTAGCATGGATGAGAACAATATAAGCAGATTTTAAATAAAGTTTTATTCAAAAATTGTAAAGATAATATTGGCTTATAAAAACGCCCCGAGAAAGAGTTTTCTCAGGGCTACACTTTAATGCGGTATATTAAGGCTGAAATTACTGTCCAGAACGAATGATGTAATCAAACGCTGACAGTGATGCTTTCGCGCCTTCACCAGTGGCAATGATGATTTGTTTATAAGGTACTGTTGTACAGTCACCCGCAGCGAATACACCTTTTACATTGGTTTCGTTGCGATCGTTAATCACAATCTCACCACGGTTGGTTAATTCAACTTGGGTTTCTTTTAAGAAATCCGTGTTGGGTAACAAACCAATTTGTACGAAGATGCCCGCAAGTTCAACAATGTGCTCCTCATCCGTCGCACGGTCTTTGTATTTCAGTGCAGTCACTTGTT